>CAOPQH010000019.1 GCA_948505485.1 uncultured Clostridia bacterium | reverse complement strand
TTTTATGATGGCAAAAAACAAAAATAAAAAACGGACATCGCAACTTTAATTAACCAAATCATAAAAAGTACAAGTATTTACTTGTACTTTTTATGATTTAATGATATGATACAAGCGCAAGTAATTTGAAAGGTTGTGATAAGATGAAAATTTTAATAACAGGTGGAAATGGAATGCTAGCAAGGGAAGTGAGAGAAAAATTTTCAAAAGAAAATGAAATTATAGTAACAGATGTAGAAGAATTAGATATAACTGATGAAAATGCAGTTTTAGAATTTATAAAAGATTTAAAACCGGAATATATAATTAATTGTGCTGCTTTTACTGCTGTAGATAAAGCAGAAGAATGTTTTGAATTAGCAGATAAAATAAATGGAGATGGACCAACCAATTTAGCAAAAGCTGCAAAAGTAGTAGGAGCTAAATTAGTACATATATCAACAGATTATGTATTTGGTGGAGATTTAGATGTTTCTAAAGATTATAAAGAAGATGATGAAAAAAATCCAGTAACAGTATATGGTATTACAAAATTACATGGAGAACAAGGTATTGAAACTAATATGGATGAATATTATATATTTAGAACTGCTTGGTTATATGGTGTTGGAGGAAATAATTTTGTTAAAACAATGACAAAATTAGGAACAACTAGAGATGAAATTAATGTTGTTGCAGACCAACATGGAAGTCCTACATATGCAAAAGACTTAACAGAGATTATATATCAAGCAATAGAAAAGAAAATACCTTATGGTGTATATGATGCAACAAATGAGGGATATACAACATGGTATGAATTTACAAAAGAAATTTTAAACAAACAAGGAATTGAATGTAAAGTAAATCCAGTAACTACAGAAGAATATATTGAAATGATGAAAATCACACAAGCTAAAAGACCTTTTAATTCTCAAATGTCTAAAAGCAAACTAAAAGAAAATGGAATTAATATACCTGAATGGAAAGATGCTCTAGACAGATATTTAGAAGAAGAGAAACAAGTAAATAATTAGTAAACAAAGAAAGGAATGATAGCTAAAATGAAAAATAGAAAAGGAATTATATTAGCAGGTGGGAGTGGTACAAGATTATATCCGTTAACACTTGCGATATCTAAACAAATTATGCCAGTATATGATAAACCAATGATTTATTATCCTCTTTCAGTGCTTATGCAGGCAGGAATACGAGATATATTAATAATATCAACACCTAGAGATATAGTGACTTTTAAAAAATTATTAGGTGATGGTAGTCAATGGGGAATGAATTTTGAATATACAGTTCAAGAAAAGCCAAATGGATTAGCAGAAGCGTTTATAATAGGAAAAGATTTTATAGGTGATGATAATGTTGCAATGATTTTAGGTGATAATCTATTTTATGGAGAGCACCTAGAAAAAATATTAAAAAGAGCAAATGACAGAGAAGATGAAGCAACAATTTTTGGATACTATGTTAAAGACCCAAGAAGATACGGTGTAGTTGAAATAGATGAAAATGGAAATGCTATTTCAATAGAAGAAAAACCAGAAAATCCAAAATCAAATTATGCAGTACCTGGATTGTATTTTTATACAAATGATGTTATAGAAATTGCAAAAAATGTAAAACCATCAGCAAGGGGAGAACTAGAAATAACAACATTAAATGATGAATATATGAAAAAAGGTAAATTAAAAGTAGAAAAATTAGGTAGAGGAATTGCATGGTTTGATACAGGTACACATGATGCATTAATTGAAACAGCAAGTTTTGTCCAAACAATACAAAAAAGACAGGGATTACAAATAAGTTGCCCTGAAGAAATTGCATTTGAGAAACAATGGATATCAGCTGAGCAAGTATCAAAATTAGCGGATAAATATATGAAAACAGAATATGGACAGTATTTAAAAGATTTAATAAAATAAGAAGTTATAGGCTGGAAATTAGAAAATAAAAAAAGGAAAAGGATGAGATAAAAATGGGAAAATTCAAAAGAATAGACACAAGTATTGAAGGAGTTTGTATTATAGAGCCAACAGTATTTGGGGATAATAGAGGATATTTTATGGAGACATATAATAAAGCAGATTTTGAAGAAATTGGTTTAAATTATGACTTTGTTCAAGATAACCAATCAAAATCAAAAAAAGGAGTGTTAAGGGGACTTCATTTTCAAAAAGAAAATACACAAGCAAAACTTGTAAGGTGTATAAAAGGCGAAGTTTTTGATGTTGCAGTTGACTTAAGACCAGGAAGCAAAACATATGGAAAATGGGAAGGAGTAATCGTTTCTGAAGAAAATAAAAAAATGTTTATGATACCTAGAGGATTTGCACATGGATTTTTAGTATTATCAGATGAAGCTGAGTTTACATACAAATGTGATGATTTATATAACCATGAGGCAGAAGGTGGACTAGCATGGAATGATCCAGATGTAGCTATAGAATGGCCAATGGGAGATTTAAAGCCAGAAGATTTGTTGACATCTGAAAAAGATGCAAAATGGCCTTCTTTGAGAGAATTAAAAGAGACAGACTTATTCAAATTTTTAAAATAATAACCATAGTAGAGAAGCCACGCGTGTTAATATTACTTTTCAATATTATAGAGTAGTCATGCGTGTCAATAGCGTATTTTATAATTATATGACCGCCAAGCTACCTGGTGATAGGACGTTTTCGTTTTCGTCAGGCTCAAACGAAAAGTGCTATCACCACGCATGGCTTCTCTACGATATAAAAAAACGCTATTGACAGGTAGCTTAGCTGTAAAAATTAGTGTTTAATGTAAGATAGGGAGGAAAATAAAAATGAAAAACATATTAGTAACAGGAGCTGCAGGATTTATAGGAGCAAATTTTGCAGAATATTTTGTAAATAAACATCCAGATTATAATGTAATTGTATTAGATAAATTAACATATGCAGGAAATTTAGATAACTTAAAAAAAGTACAGGACAAAATAACATTTGTACAAGGAGATATTTGTGATTTTGACTTTGTTACAAAGTTGTTTGAAGATTACCAAATAAATGGAGTTATACATTTTGCGGCAGAATCACATGTTGATAATAGTATAAAAAATCCATTTGTATTTACACAAACAAATGTAATAGGAACACATACACTTTTAGAAGCAGCTAAAAGAGCATGGGGAGAAGGAAGTGAAAATAAATTTGTACATATATCAACAGATGAAGTTTATGGTTCACTAGGAGAAGATGGATATTTTACAGAAAAATCTCCAATAAAACCAAGTAGCCCATATTCTGCATCAAAAGCAAGTTCAGATTTAATTGCTTTAGCATATAAAGAAACATATAAAATGAATGTAAATGTAACAAATTGCTCAAATAATTATGGACCATATCAACATAACGAAAAGCTAATTCCACATATGATAAAATTAGCATTAAATGATGAAAAATTACCAGTATATGGAGAAGGACTAAACATTAGAGATTGGCTATATGTAGAAGACCATTGTGAAGCAATAGATTTAGTATTTCATAATGGCAAATCAGGTGAAAGATATAATATAGGCGGACACAATGAAAGAAGAAATATAGATATAGTTAAGTTAATATTAAAAAGATTAGGAAAATCAGAAGATTTAATTGAACATGTAGAAGACAGAAAAGGACATGATTATCGTTATGCAATAGACCCAACTAAAATTAGTAATGAACTTGGATGGACGCCAAAAACAAAATTTGAAGATGGGATTGTAAAAACTATAGACTGGTACATAGCTAACCCAGATTGGTTAAAATAGATATTAATAAAAGCATAATAATTTAATTTTAAAAACGAGTTCGACTATTAGCCGTTATTTATTATAAACAAATATAGTGTGTAACTAACACTATGAATATTTGCTTTATTAAGCGCCTTGGAGAACGGAGCTTTTTAAAATTAACATTATTATGCTTTATAATTTTTATATATTAGGAAAGTCATGCTGACTTTCTAATATATAAAAATACATTGTACAGAAATTTTTTAACAAAAATTTCGCACACGAACAAATTAACGGAAAGCCAAAGAGAAAAGTTAAAATTATGCTAATGTTAGGGCTTTCCGATTTGTTCTATTATTTTAAATTACTTTTACTAACCATAAAGAATGGGAACCAGTTGTCATATCCTTGGAATTTATATACTCCTGGAAGTTCACCATAAGTTTTAAAGAAATATTTATAGTCTACAGTCTTTTTATTTTTCTTTCTATCAGAATTGTGTCTTTCTAACGATGCGTCAAATATATATTCTGTTCCATTTATATTTACTATTGTCCAAGTATGTGCTGTATATCCACCTCCAGAAGCTCTAGTTTCTCCTGTAGCACAATATGCATCTAATCCAATTACTCTACACATACTAGCAAAAGTAGCTGCAAAATTTTTACAGTGATAACCATCTTTATGATATAAATGATTTACTAGATATTTATACATAGTTTTAACTTTTTTTAGTGTAGACATTTTAGAGTTGGTATTCTTTTTAATAAGTTTTTCGTAATCTTTATAATAAGATTTAAATGCAGATTTTTTAAATTCTTTATCTGGTATTAATTTAGTTTTATTCATTTGTTGAGTTCTAGTACCTGTTATAGCATATTTTATATCTGAATATTGACCCTGTAATTCTTTTCCACTTCTAATTTTATATGCTCTAATTTTATAATAATAAACTTTACCTTGACTTAATTTTTTGTCTTTATATGAAGTCTTTTTAGAAGATACTGTTGCAAGTTTACCATATTTTCCGTTTAATGATGTAGCTCTATAAATTTTATATCCTTTTATTTTAGAAACTTTATCCCAATTTAATATTATAGATTTTCCAGTATATTTTGCTTTTCTTAATTTGGTTTTTGCAACAGGTGTTTTAACCTCAATAGTAGTAAATTTACTATATATTTTTCCAGAAGAAGTTTTAGCATAACATCTAATCTTGTAATAGTAAGTAGTAAAAGGTTTTATATTAGTATCTGTATAACTGCATTTTTTATTACTAGATTTACTTTTAATTTTTTTATATTCACCGTTTTTACTTGTAGATCTAAAGATTTGATACATATCTGCACCATTTACTTTATTCCATTTTAAGTAAGCACTATCATTATTGCTTTTTACAGTAAATGTTACACCTTGTGCAAATACTTCTTTTACTATATTTGAATCTAAACTATAATATTTTCTACCATTTATAGTTTTATAAGTACAAACCTTATAGTAATATGTTTTTCCAGTTGTTACAGGAGTAGTATCTAGATATGTAGTTTGTTTTGTACTTACATTTGCTAATTCTTTATATTGTAAATTTTTTGTTGTTGAGGTTGTTCTAAATATTGTATAACCATCAAAATCACAGTTTTTTACTTTATCCCAAGAAATATTAAATCCATTAGCTTTCATTGTGGCATTAACATTTTTTACTTTGGTAGGTACTACATCAAATGTTACTGTTTTGTTTCCACCAAAGTCTCCTATTCCACCAATAGACATATATATTGTACCAATTGGCGTAGCTTTTTGATATGAAGGATAGTATATTCTGTAATCAACATCTTGTTTTAAAGTTTTATTACCATATTTAATTTTAGTAATTTTAGGTTTAATAATTTTTCCATTATACTCTTGATTTGGTATTGTAGATATTTTTGCTTTAGACAAATCATATTTACAAATATTGAAACCAGTTGTTTTAGTTCCCTTGTATTTGCCAATACCAGTTACAGTAATTTGTGCATAGCCAATTTCAGTATTGTTTTTATAAGAAACTTTATAATCAGTATTTTGTTTTAATTTTGTAGGGCTACCTGTAGAATTTGATTTATATAAAGTTACTTTGGGCTTTATTTCCTTTCCGGTATATTCAAAAGTATAATTATTAAGACTTATATAATAATTAAAATCTTTTGAAATATCAATTTTACTAGAAGCTTTTTTTGTTTCTGTTGTGGCTTTTACATAGTTATTTGTAGTTGTATTTGTTGCATTTACATTTGTAAATGCAGTTGTAATGATTAAAGCAGAAGCAAAAAGAAATGATAAAAATAATTTCTTTTTTAATTTCACTAAAATTCCCCCTTTTAAATTTTATAAAAATATTGTACATCAGCAAAAAAAATTTTTCAATATATATGGAAAGAATTTGTAAAAAATGTTATAATGAAACTATTAAAAATATATAGGAGTAATTATGCCAAGATTTTTTGTAAAAAATGAACAAATAAATAATGATATTATAACAATAACAAATGAAGATGTTAAACATATAAAAAATGTATTAAGAAAAGATATAGGTGATGAAATAGAAATTTGCAATCAAGAAAGTGGAGAAAGTTTTAAAACAAATATTGTAGACATTAATGATAAACAAATAAAGGTAAAAATATTTGAAAATATAAATACGAAAACTGAGGCAAATGTATACGTAAGTATATTTCAAGGATTGCCTAAAGCAGATAAAATGGAGCTAATAATACAAAAAAGTGTAGAGCTAGGTGTATCAGAAATAACACCAGTTGCAATGAAAAGATGCATAGTGAAAATAAATCAAAAAGATGAAAAAAAGAAAATACAAAGATGGCAAAAAATATCAGAAGGAGCAGCAAAACAATCTGGTCGTAATGTAATTCCCAAAATAAATAACGTAAAAAATATTAAAAATATATGTGAAAGTTTTTCCGAATATGATATAGTATTAGTAGCTTATGAAAATGAAAAAGAAAATAAGTTAAAACAAGAGTTAAAGAAAATAAATAAATCTAATGATAATATAAAAATTGCAGTAGTAATAGGCCCAGAGGGAGGAATAGAAAACGAAGAAATAGAATTATTAAAGAAATCAGGTGCTAAGATTATTACTTTGGGAGAAAGAATTTTAAGAACAGAAACAGTTGCACTTAATATAATTAGCATAATAATGTATGAATTAGAAAAATAGGAGGAAATATGGAGGAAGAAAAAAATATACAAATTAATAAAGAATTGTTTACTAATATATGTATGGCCATATCAGTTATGATATATTATATATTTATTAATTTAGGATATGCAAATATTGAGTTAGATATATTTAAAATTGACCTTAAAGTTTTTTCGATGATTTTATTAGGAATTACAATAATATTATTTGAAACTGCATATAAAAAAGAAAGTGGAAAATTAGCATTAATAGGAATAGAATGTTTGGTTTTAGCAAGTCATACATTGTCAGCAATTCATGTAACAACTATATTTAATTTTTATTTTAAATATTATATTTTAACTTCATCATATTGTTTTGCAATATATTATGTTCTAAAAGACATTATAATTTATACAAAAGAAAGAAAAAATTATTTAAACAGTCTTAGTGACATATCAGAAATAGTAAAAAAAGAAGAGCCAACAAAAAAAGAAGCAACTAAAAAGAAAAGAGGAAAATAATATGATAAAAAGTATGACAGGTTTTGGAAGAAGTACCTTAAGTAAAGAAGGAAGAGAGTATCAAATTGAAATAAAGTCAGTAAATCACAGATATAATGATGTAAATATAAAAATGCCAAGAAGTATTAGCTATTTAGAAGAAGTTGTAAAAAAATGCATTACTTCAAAAATAAAAAGAGGAAAAGTAGATGTTTTTATAACATTTGAAAATAATAGTGAAACTGGTAAACAAATAAAAATAAATAAGGAACTGGCAAAATTATATATAAATAACTTAAAAGAATTAGCAAAAGAAGAAAAAATATTATCTAATATAGAAGTAACTGATATATCTAAATTTCCAGATGTATTAAATGTAAAAAATGTTACAGAGGATCAAACAATAGAAGAAGAATTAGTTGATGTAGTAAATGAAGCGGTTGATAGTCTATATAGTATGAGAAAAATCGAAGGAGAGAAAATATCAGAAGATTTATTAAATAGAATTAATAATGTAGAAACTAAAATTTTAGAAATTTCTAAACTTTCTACTAGACTTATTGAAGAATATGTAGTAAAATTAGAGGAACGAATAAAAGAATTATTAAAAACAACCAATGTAGAAATAGATAAAAACAGATTAGCACAAGAAGTTGTAATATATGCAGATAAATGTTCAGTAGAAGAAGAAATAACAAGACTAAAAAGTCATGTAGATCAATTTAGAAAAATGCTTTCTACAGATTCTGCAATTGGAAAAAAACTAGATTTTATAATACAAGAAATGAACAGAGAAACAAATACAATTGGATCAAAATCAAATAACTTGGAAATAACTAATAGAGTAATTGATATTAAAACAGAATTAGAAGACATAAGAGAACAAATACAAAATATAGAATAGAAAGGAAGTTTTTATGCAATTAGTAAATATAGGTTTTGGTAACATAGTATCTGCAAATAGAATTATTGCAATTGTAAATACAGAATCAGCGCCAATAAAAAGAATGATTCAAGAAGCAAAGGATAATAAAACTGCGATAGATGCAACATGTGGTAGAAGAACAAGAGCAGTTTTAGTAATGGATTCAGGTAATATAGTATTATCTGCAGTACAGCCAGAGACAATAGCTACAAGAGTAGACAAAAATATAAACCAAGAAGAAAATTAAGGAGGAATTTAATTATGATGGTAAAACCAAGTGTAACAGAATTACTAAAAAAAGCAAAAAATAGGTATGAATTAGTTATTGCAACGTCAAAAAGAGCAAGACAAATAGCAAATGGAGATGAAACTTTAACAGATGTAGATGAGGAATCTCCTGTAACACTTGCAGCAAACGAAATAGCAGAAGGAAAAGTAGAAATAGTAAAAGAAGAAAACAAAGATGTTCAAAAATAAAGTACCAATGAATAGCCAGGAGGATTAAAATGTTAGTAATATTATCAGGAGTATCTGGAGCAGGAAAAGACACAATAAAAAAAGAATTAATAAAAAGAATGGATAATGTAACAACAATGCCTTCTATTACTTCAAGAAAGCCAAGAGAAGATGAACAAGAAGGAGTTCAATATCATTTTGTAACTAAAGAAGAATTTGAGAATAAAATTAAAAATAATGAATTTTACGAGTATGATTTACATCATGATAACTATTATGGAACATCAAAGAAGATATTAAATGAAAAAATAGAAGAAGGAAAGATAATAGTAAAAGACATAGAAGTAAATGGTACAGAAAATTTAGTAAAGCTTTTAAAAAATGATGTAAAAATAATAACAATATTTTTAAAAGTAGAAGAGTCAGAATTAAGAAAAAGATTAGAAAATAGAGGAGATTTAGAAGAAAATATCCAATTAAGATTAAGTAGACTATATTATGAAGAATCAAAAATAAAAGATTATGATTATGTAATAAAAAATGACAACTTTGAAAAAACTGTTCAAATAATAATGACTATTATAAAAAACGAGGAAAGATTATAATATATAATAATTGAAAACAAATATACAAAAATAAAGTCGAATACTGCGATGAAAAATATTTATAATATTTGACAAAACAAAATAAATATAATATACTAATTATAGTAAGGTTATGCATTATTTTATGTACGATAAAAAAGACTAGGAAAGTCCAGTTCCTAGTCTTTTTTTCGTTTATTGATCATTTTTATCATTTATAATTAAATAAACAATAATAAGACTCAATACTTTTATAAGGTATTGCATAATTTATGTACCTCCTTTCTACCTTTTGGAGAAAGGCAATAAAATAATAGCATAAATAGTATTACTTTTTTGTCAAATTTTGCAGTAAAAGGTTAAAATATGAGCAATATATTTTAACCTTTTTTAAGTTATAATAATGATTTTTTTTTATATTTATGATAAAATGATAAAAAATTAATTAAGGAGATGCAAATGGTAGCAGAGGTTATAATAAATAGTACAGCAAGAAAATTAAATAGAGTATTTGATTATAACATTCCAAATCAATTAGAAGACAGAGTTTTTGTTGGAACTAAAGTATTAGTGCAGTTTGGTAATATGAAAACACTAGAAGAAGCATTTGTTGTAAAAATAAAAGAAAAATCAGAATACAAAATAAAAGATATAGCTAAAGTAGAAGATAAACTAACAGAAGAACAAATAGATTTAGCAAAATGGATGGCTAAAAGATATTTCTGTAATTTGTCAGATTGTATAAAACTTATGCAAGCTCCTGGAACAAGAACTAAAAATAAAGAAAAAAGAATAAGTGATAAATTAATTAATTGTGTATATTTAAAAAAATCAATAGAAGAAATAGAATTTTTAATAGAAACAAAAAAAATAAAATCAGATAAGCAAATAAAAATAATTAAATTTGTAAATGACAATGAAGGTTGTACTGTACCAGAAATAGAAATATTTACAGATTGTTCAAGAGCAATTGTAAAAACATTAGAAAAAAATGGATATCTAGAAATAATAGAAAAAAAGATAGATAGAGACCCATTACTTCATAAAAAGTTGGAAAAAACAAATAAATTAAAATTGACACAAGAGCAACAAACTGCATACAACGAAATAGAAAAAGTTATAGGAAAAAGTTATGAACAATTTTTATTATATGGAGTTACAGGGTCAGGCAAAACAGAAGTATATTTGCAATTAATAGAAAAAGTACTAAAAAATGAAAAAAGCTCTATATTATTAGTTCCAGAAATATCTTTGACACCGCAAATGATATATAGATTTATATCAAGATTTGGAAAAGAACAACTTGCAATAATACATAGCAAATTATCCATTGGTGAAAGATATGACGAATGGAATAAAATAAAAGAAGGAAAAGCTAAAATAGTAATAGGAGCTCGCTCTGCAATATTTGCGCCAGTAAAAGATTTAGGGATAATAATAATTGATGAAGAACATGATAGTTCATATAAATCTGATATGACACCAAGATATAATGCAAAAGAAATTGCAAAAAAAATTGCAAAGCAAAAAGAGATACCATTAGTATTAGGTAGTGCAACTCCTGATTTAAATACTTATTACAAAACAGAGATTAATAAAATAAAATTATTGAAGTTATCTAAAAGAGCAAATAATTCTACTTTACCAATAGTAAAAGTTATTGATTTAAAGCAAGAGCTAGCAAATGGCAATAGAAGTATGCTAAGTATGGATTTGTATAAAGCAATTGAAAATAATTTAAAAAATAAAAAACAGACAATATTATTTTTAAATCGTAGAGGTTTTTCAACATTTATAATGTGTAGAGAATGTGGGTATACTGTAAAATGTAAAAATTGTAATATAAGTATGACTTATCATAAATATGAAAATAAGTTAAAATGTCATTATTGTGGAGCAGAAGAAAATGTTACAACAAAATGTCCAGAATGTGGAAGTAATAAAATAAGATATTTTGGTACAGGAACTCAGAAATTAGAACAAGAAATCAATAAAATGTTTCCAAATGCTAAAACAATTAGAATGGATACAGACACTGTTAGTAAAAAGAATTCTCATGAAGAAATATTGAATTCATTTAAAAATGATGGTATAGATATTTTAATAGGAACTCAAATGGTTGTAAAAGGTCACCACTTTCCAAATGTTACTTTAGTAGGGGTAATAGCGGCAGATAGTAGCCTAAATATTGATGATTATAGAGCAAATGAAAGGACTTTTCAAATTTTAACTCAAGTAGAAGGAAGAGCAGGAAGAGAAAGCAATGATGGAAAAGTAATAGTACAAACATATAATCCCGAAAACTTTAGTATAGAATGTGCAAAAAAACAAAATTATGATATGTTTTATAAAACAGAAATTGCCTTAAGAAAAGAGTTGAAATATCCACCATTTTGCGATATAATATTAGTAAATTTTAGCGGAACAAATGAACAAGAAATAATTAAATTAAGTAATTTTGTATATACGTATTTATATGAAAATCTAAATAAGGATAGTGAACAATTAAAAATATTTAAACCAATGCCTTCTCCAATAGATAAAATTCAGAACAAATTTAGATGGAGAATAATAATAAAGGGAGACATGACTAATAAGGCTAATCAAGTATTTAATAATTGTTTAAAAAAAGTATATGACAAAAATTTAAAAAATACAAAAGTAACAATTGATGTAAATCCAAATAATATGATGTAAAAGAAATGGGGGAATAAATAAAATGGCAGTAAGGCAAATAAGACAAGAAGATGATGAAATATTAAAAAAGAAATCTAGAACTGTTGATAATATTAAAGATGAAAGAATACAAACTCTTATAGATGATATGATAGAAACAATGCATAAAGCAGAAGGTGTTGGCTTAGCTGCAGTGCAAGTAGGTGTTTTAAAAAAGATTCTAGTAATAGATTTATATGACGATAAAGGTGTTTATGTTTTAATAAATCCTGAAATAATAAAAGAAAAAGGTGAACAAGAAGTACAAGAAGGTTGTTTAAGCTTTCCTAATAGATATGCAAATATTATAAGACCTGCAGAAGTTATAGTAGAGGCATATGATAGAGAAGGAAATAAAATAAAAATAAAGGCAAAAGAATTATTAGCACAAGCTATATCACATGAAGTAGACCATTTAAATGGAATAGTGTTTATAGATAAGATTATTCCAGGTACTTTAGAATATGTTGATTCAGAAAACACAAATACAATTAGTAAAGAATAGGAGAGAATTGATGAATATTATATTTATGGGTACACCTGATTTTGCAAAAGAATCATTAAAGGCCATATATGAATCAAATTATAATGTAAAAGCAGTTGTTACAAATCCGGATAGACCAAAAGGTAGAGGAATGAAAATGATAGCACCTCCTGTAAAAGAATATGCTTTAGAAAAAAATATAGATGTTTATCAACCTGAAAAAATTAAAAATAATATTGAATTTATAGAAAATTTAAAAAATATAAATCCTGACGTTATATGTGTTGTAGCATATGGAAAAATATTACCAAAAGAAATATTAGATATACCTAAATATGGATGTATAAATGTACATGCATCACTTTTACCCAAATATAGAGGAGCGGCCCCAATACAATGGGCAATATTAAATGGGGATAAAGAGACTGGAATTACAACAATGTATATGGATATTGGTATGGACACAGGAGATATGATTTTACAAGAAAAAGTAAAAATAGGAGAAAATGAAACTACTGGAGAATTATGGAATAGACTCTCTAGTATTGGTGGAAGAATGCTTGTAGAAACATTAAAACAGATAGAAACAGGAACAGCACCAAGAATACAACAAGGCGAGGATTTTACAATGGCCCCAATGCTTAGTAAAGAAATATCTAAAATCGATTGGAATAAGTCAGCAGAAGAAATAAAGAATTTAATAAGAGGACTTAATCCAATAATGGGAGCATATACAATAATTAATGATAAAAAAATTAAACTTTGGGACGCTAGGAATTTAAATGAAGGACAACTTATAGATAAATATCCAGAGATTGATTTAAAAGGCATAAAAGAAATTGATAATGGATCTATTTTATATTCTAATAGTAAAAAAGGTTTAGTATTTAAAGCAAAAGGTGGATTTTTAGATATATTAGAAATTCAAGGAGAAAATGCAAAAAAAATGCCAATATGCGATTTTTTAAGAGGGTATAGCTTTTAATTGTGATTTAAATAATAAAATTTAGTAACTATTTAATTATCTGTTGCAGGACATCAGAAGTTCTAGAATAACTGAATAGTTACAAAATTTACTTAAAATTCATCTAAAATAGTTGTAAAAAATAGAAAATATTGATATACTTATTCACAGATATAAAGTATATCAATATTTTTAATTGGAGGTATTTATTATGGCAGATAATAATGAAGAAATATTAGAAATTGAAGAAGTTAATACAGAAAAAGAAGGAATAAAAATATCAAATGATGTAATAGCAGTAATTGCTGGTGTTGCTGTATCAGAGGTAACAGGTGTTGCTGGTATGGCAGGAGGTTTTGCAGGAGGAATCTCAGAAGTATTGAGTGGAAAGAAAAATTTAGCAAAAGGAATAAAAGTAGATGCAACAGAAAAAGAAGCAAAAATAGATGTAAATATAATAGTTGAATATGGTGTTAGAATACCAGATGTAGCATTCGAAATTCAAAATAGAATAAAAAAAGCTGTAGAAAATATGACAGGTCTAAATGTATCAGAAGTAAATGTACATGTACAAGGTGTTAACACACAAACATTAGAAGAGACAGTAGAAGTAAAAGAAGAAAAAGATGATAATGAAGAAAATAAATAATAACGAATGGAGAATAAAATTATGAAATTTATAAAAAAAGTAGCAATAATTATATATTCTAGTATAATGTTGATAATGTCTATAATAGCGTGTTTATTAGTTTTTGGATGGTTAGATTTTAACTTAGTTAGCAATTTAGTAGAAAAAATGATATTAGGACCAACATCATCTAATGTAGTTTTAGGAGTAAGTGCACTATTTATATTGATATCTATATTATGCATATTTTTTGATACATCTTCAAGAAAAGAATCAAGAAGTTCACAAGGAGTGCTATTAGAAAATGATAGTGGGAAACTTATGATTTCTAAAGATACATTAGAAAATTTAGTAAACTCTATAGCAAAAGATTTTGAAAGTGCGGAAGAAATAATTACTAAAGTAGAAATAGATAAAGAAAATAATTTAAAAGTATTTGTTAATTTAGTAGTAAGTCCTAATGCAGTTATAAAAGAATTATCTACTAATATGCAATCAAAAATTAAAGAAGCAATAAAAAATGCATCAGATTTAGAAGTAAAAGAAGTCAATATAAAAGTTAAAAATATTGCTCCAAAAAAAGAAGAACATAAAGATTAGAAAGGAGCTTAAAATGGAAGGATTAAAAAAATTTATCAAAGATTATAGAGGAGCTATAATAGGTATTATAGTTGCTATACTAATATTAATTACTAGATTACATCAATTAATATTAGCAATAGTATTATTATGTATAGGAGCATTTGTTGGAAATTATGTACAACAAAATAAATACGATGTTAAAGAGAAATTAAAAAATTTAATCGATAGAATGTAATAAAGGGGAATAACAATGAACAGATCAGCTATTAGAGAATTAGCATTTCAATTAATATATAGTAATGAAATACAAAAAGACAAAAATATTGAAGAACAAATAGATTTGTTTTTATTAAGCAATGACATAAAAAGCGATAATGCCAAAGAATATATTAATGATACTATAAAAGGTATTGAAGAAAACAAAAAAGAAATTGAAAATTTGGTAGAAAAAAATCTAAAGGCTGATTGGAAACTTGAAAGAATATCAAAAATAGATTTAAGCTTATTAAAACTTGCAATATATGAAATAAAATACAAAGAAATTCCTTACAAAGTAGCAATAAATGAAGCAGTAGAATTAGCAAAGAAATATGGAGAAGATAGTTCTAAAAATTTTATAAATGGAATTTTAGCAAGTGTTATAAAAGAGTTAAATAAATAGGAGTTAAATCAAATGAATTATGATGCAATAGCAGTAACTGTAACAGATTTAAATAAATATATAAAAGATAAAATTGCTGAAGATGAAGCTCTAAGTAACATTTTAGTAAAAGGTGAAATCTCTAACTTTAAACATCACTATACAGGACATATGTACTTTACGCTTAAAGATGAAAATTCCTTAGTAAAATGTATAATGTTTAAAACTTATGCAGAAAAGCTAAAGTTTGAGCCAAAAGATGGAATGAAAGTAATGATTTTTGGTACAGTTTCAGTTTTCGAAAGAGATGGAATATATCAAATATATGCAAAAACAATACAAGAAGATGGAATAGGTGACTTGTATCAGAAATATGAAGAATTAAAGAAAATGTTAGAAAAAGAAGGGCTATTTGATGAAAATGCTAAAAAAAAGATTCCACTAATGCCAAAAGTTATAGGAGTACTTACATCTCAAACAGGCTCTGTCATTAGAGATATTATAAATGTTTCTACAAGAAGAAATCCAAATGTTTATATTAGATTACTACCTGTGCCAGTACAAGGCTCAGGAGCAACAGAAAAAATAGCTTATGGAATTAGAATGATGAATGAAGAAAATTTAGCAGATGTTCTAATTTTGGCAAGAGGAGGAGGTTCTCTAGAAGATTTATGGCCATTTAATGAAGAAATAGTAGCTAGAGAAATATATGAGTCAGAAATTCCAATAATATCTGCTGTAGGACATGAAACAGACTTTACAATAGCAGATTTTATTGCTGATTTAAGAGCACCCACACCATCTGCTGCAGCAGAACTTGCAGTTCCTGATATCTATGAATTACAAGACAAAATAAATACATATAATAGTAGATTAAGAGTATCATTAAAAAAGAAAATAGAATTAATGAAACTAAGATATGAAAAATGTATGGCAAGTAGAATTTTTAAAGATCCAATTAAAGATATAAATGATAAATATTTATTATTAGATTCTTATACTAAAAATTTAGAAAACATCATGAAAAACAGATTTAAGGATATTAAAAGTTCTTATGTAGAAAAAGTTACGAAACTTGATACGTTAAATCCGTTAAAAACACTAATTAGAGGATATTGTCTAGCAGAATGTGATGGCAAGATAATAAAAAGTGTCAATGATGTAAATAATGGAGATATAATTGAACTTAAATTTTCTGATGGAAATAAAAATGCAAAAATAATTTAAGGGGGATAAAAAATGAAAAAAAGAACAAAAATAATAATAGTATCATTAATTACAATAGCTTTAATAGTAGGCATGTCAATATATATATATAGTACAACTAAAGATGACTCATCACAATTAGAGCAAAATGATATAGTAGAAAATTCTGTTAGTGAAGATGTAAATAACAGTGAAAATGATACAAAAAATCAAATAGAGGAAAATATAACAGAAGAAAATGTAATAGAAGAAAATACAGTAAATGAAAATACTGTAATAGAGAATAATTCAACATCTCCAGAACAACAAATTGTAGGCAAGGAAGAAGAAGAAACAGAAAAAGAAATTAAGGATAATCAAGCTAACGCTAGCGAGAAATTAAAAATTACAGAAAAAAAAGCAATAGAGTTAGTAAAAAAATCTTGGGGAGAAGATGATAGTATATACTGTGTTGTAGCAAACAAAGATGACAATAATTATTATATATCTGTTAATGATAGTTCAACAACATCAGTTTTAGCTTGGTACACAGTAGATATAAATACAGGGAATGTTTCAGAAAATTAAATAAGTTAAGGAGATTATAATGGACAAACAAAAAAATGAGAATTTCGAAGAAGCTATTAAAAAATTAGAAAATATTGTTTCAGAATTAGAAAAAGGTAATTTAAATTTAGATGAATCTGTTGAAAAATTCGAAGAAGGAATAAATATATCAAAGCAATGTAATGAAATATTACAAAATGCAGAAAAGAGGATTTCTATTTTATTAGAAAAAAATGGAGAAATTATTGAAGAAGAATTTAATACAGAAGAATAATTTATACATTAAAGGGGAGAGAAATGAGTCAATTTATACAAGAATATAAATACATATTAGTACCATTTGCATTATGGTTTTTTATACAATTATTTAAAGTTATTTATGATTTAGTCACAACAAAAAAATTTAATTTTAAAAGAATAATGGGAGCAGGAGGAATGCCAAGTTCACATTCAGCTGTTGTTACAAGCTTAGCAACTATGATAGGAAAAAATTATGGCATAAATTCTCCTATTTTTGCACTATCATTAATATTTGCATTTGTAGTAATGTATGATGCTACAGGAGTAAGAAGAGCAGCTGGAAAACAAGCAAAATTACTTAACAAATTAATAGAAACGCCGGGACTTACAACATTGCAAGTATCAGAAAAATTAGTAGAAGTATTAGGGCATACACCATTACAAGTATTTGTAGGAGCTTTTATAGGTATTGTTGTAG
>CAOPQH010000018.1 GCA_948505485.1 uncultured Clostridia bacterium | reverse complement strand
AAAGAGAAGGAAAACCTAGTGATAAAGCAGTATTAACATCAAGAGCAATAGATAGGCCATTAAGACCATTATTCCCAAAAGATTTTAGAAATGATGTAGTTGTAGTTGCAACAGTTTTATGTGTTGATCAAGATAACTCACCAGAAGTTGCAGCAATGATAGGAGCATCTGCAGCACTTTCAATATCAGATATACCATTTGGAGGACCAACTGCAGCAGTTAATGTAGGTATAGTCGATGGACAAATTATTATCAACCCAACAGAAGAACAAAGAAAAATTAGTGACTTAACATTAACAGTAGCAGGAACTGAAGAAAAAATAGCAATGATTGAAGCTGGAGCAAATGAAGTTCCAGATGACTTAATGCTTAATGCAATAAAAGTTGGACATGAAGAAATCAAAAAAATATGTGCATTTATTTCTAAAATGAAAGAAGAAATAGGAAAACCAAAATTTGAATATAAATCATTTGAAGTAGATCATGAAGTATACGAATTTGTAGAAGAAAACTTCAAAGAAGAAATGAAAGAAAAAGTTCAAGAAGTTGATAAAGAATTAAGAGATAAAAATATAGATGAATTAACAGAAAAAATAATAGCTACATATACTGAAAAATTTGGTGAAGAAACAGCAGAAGATCATAAATCAGATATTGGAGAAGCAATATACAAATTAGAGAAGAAATGTGTTAGAGAAATGATTTTCTTTGAACATAAAAGAGTTGATGGAAGAAAAATGGACGAAATAAGACCACTTTCTTGTGAAATTGATTTATTGCCAAGAACACATGGAAGTGCATTATTTACAAGAGGACAAACTCAAGTATTATCAATAGCAACTTTAGGCATGACAACAGAAGAACAAATATTAGATGGAATAGATACAGAAACAGGAAAAAGATATATGCATCAATATAATTTCCCAAGCTACAGTGTTGGAGAAGCAAGACCATCAAGAGGCCCAGGAAGAAGAGAAATTGGACATGGAGCATTAGCAGAAAAGGCATTAGTTCCAGTAATACCATCAAAAGAAGAATTCCCATATGCGATAAGAGTTGTATCAGAGGTATTATCTTCAAATGGTTCAACTTCGCAAGCAAGTATATGTGGTAGTACCTTAGCTTTAATGGCTGCAGGTGTACCAATCAAAAGACCAGTTGCAGGAATATCAACAGGACTAGTTACAAATCCAGACGACGAAAATGACTATGTAATGCTTACAGATATTCAAGGATTAGAAGATTTCTTTGGAGATATGGATTTTAAAGTAGGAGGAACAGAAAAAGGTATAACAGCAATTCAAGTAGATATTAAAGTAGATGGGCTATCTTATGAAGTAATAAAAGAAGCATTTGAAAGAACAAGGATAGCTAGAAAACATATATTAGAAGATGTAATGTTACCAGTTATTTCAAAACCAAGAGAAGAAATTTCTGAATATGCTCCCAAAATAGTAAATACAACAATTAAAGTAGATAGAATAAAAGATGTAATTGGAAAAGGTGGAGAAACAATAAACAAAATAATAGATGAGACTGGAGTAAAAATAGACATAGAAGAAGATGGACAAGTATTTATTTATTCACCAGATACACAAAAAGCACAAAAAGCTTTAGAAATGATAGAAGATATTGTAAGAGAAGTAGAAGTTGGAGAAATTTATTTTGGAACAGTAGTAAAAATAGCAACATTCGGAGCTTTTGTAGATTTAGGGTTTGGAGATAAAGAAGGACTACTTCACATTTCAAAAATCTCTAAAGAAAGAATAAAAAATATAGAAGATGTTTTACACGTAGGAGACAAAATAACTGTAAAAGTTATTGATATAGATGATCAAGGAAGAATAAATTTATCAATGAAAGATTTAGCTGAAACAGAAAATAGTGAAGAAAATAAGGATTAATTACTTGAAATATTATGTAAATTACGATTGCGTAAAGGATGCATATCGAAAGATAGCATCCTTTTTCGCATATATTTATATATTAGTAAATAAAAAAAGTTAAAATTGTGTTAATATTAAGGCTTTCAGATTTGTTATATTAATATTTTGTCGAAACATGAGATATTTCAAAAATAGCTTGTATTTTGAAAAAAAATAATATATAATAATAAACATATTAAAATAAAAGGGAGGAAACCAAATGAAAATTATTAAAAGATTAGCAGTAGCAGTACTTGTTGTTTGTTCATTTATGTTTGTAGCACCAATGATAACAACTACAACTCAAACAGGAGCATACACAGTAGAAGCTGCAAGTAAACCTAAAATGCAAGTAAAGGTCACAAAGGCAAAACAACAAGGAAAATATTATGTAGTAGAAGGGAAAGTATACAATAAATCTAATGCAAAATTAGATTTTGCAAGAGTAGATATCAAACTATATTCAAAGAAAAACAAAAAGGGATATATCACAAGAGGATATGATTCAATTATGTGGATGGACAAAAAAGGAACATGGAAATTTAGCGGAAAAATATATGTAGGAAACAAAAAAGTTAAATCATATAAAGCTTCAGCAGAGGGTACTTATTACAAAAAAGCTGGGCAAACAAAACTAAGTTCAAAAGTTACAAGTTTTAAGAAGAAAACATCATATGGAATTGACCAAGTAACAGTAAAAGGAAAAATACAAAACAAAACAGGAAAAAAATTAAGAAGTATATTTGTAACATATGCTTTCTATGACAAAAGTGGAAATATACTTTCTACAAGATTTTGTGGATATTATAAAGGATATAAAAATAATAAGAAATTTACAACAAAAGAACAATCACATTTAATGGAATCAAACTTAAAGGTTAAAAAATGTAAAATAGTAGAAGTACACGGATGGACATAAATTTTATATTATATGTTATAGGAGTTCTTCAAGTAATATAAAAAATCTTTGGCAAATTGCCAAAGATTTTTTAATCTCTTCTTTTTCCAAATAAAGATAAAATTCTTATAAATATATTTATAAAGTCTAAATATATTTGCATAGCACAATAAATATGCAATTTTTCTTGGTCTAATTCTTGAGCTTGTTCTAACATTCTAACTTTATTTAAATCATAAATTGTTACTCCAAAAAATACAGCTAATATAAGCCAATCAAGTAGTAAATCAAAAGTACTATTACCTATAAATATGTTTATAATACTTAATATAAGTCCACCTATTAGTAATCCCATTAATATAGTTCCCCAACTACTTAAATCCTTTTGAGTTTTATAACCATAAAGTGACAAACCTCCAAAAATTAAAGCAGAAACTAAAAATAATTGGATAATTGAATTTAATTCATAAACATAAAAAATTGAAGATAAACTTACACCATTTACAAAAGCATATACAAAATATAGAATTGCAACTACTGTAGGTGATAATTTTCTAAATAATAAAGAAAATATTATAACAACTGCAAGCTCAACAATAACTATAATACCTAAAGTTCCTTCTGAAGCTAAAGTTATAAAAGCATCAGTTGAATAACAATACCATGCTACAATTCCAGTTCCAAGTAAGCCTAAAAACATCCATAAAAATGTTCTACTAAGTAAATTACTTCTTTCTTCCATCAAAATTCCTCCTTAAAATAATATATATGAATTATACTATTATTATTTCTAAATTACAATTATATTAATATAAAAATTTAAGCTTTCTTAAAATAAAATTATACAAAATCATTGCAAAAAATATACTATTATGATATATTTTTTCGAAAGGGGGAATGTAATTGTTTAAACGGAAAATTGAAGCATATTGATTTATTATTAATTCAAGGTTTTTTATTAATTGTTCCGTTTCTATTTGGATTATTTTATGAATTCACAGCATATTTTGCACAAATATTTTTATTAATAATTTTACTAATTATATTAATAAAGCGAAAAAAAATAAGAATATATTTAAACATTTCTATAGCATCATTATTATTAATTACATTAGGATATTTATTTACATGTTTTTATGCAGTTGATAAAGGTATGGCGTTTTTAGGCTTTTTAAAATTTACTATTCCATTTACATTTGCAATTATATTAATGCAATATAAAGAAAAACATATAAATAAAATAATCAATGTAATTCCAATATCAGGGATTATAATGATTATTTTATCAATAATATTTAAATATATTCCATTTTTACCAGATGCATTTTTCTTACCAAATGGAAGAATAGCTGGATTTTTTCAGTACTCAAACACTTTTGCTTTATTTTTATTAATAGGAATTATAGTTCTTGTTAATAGTACATTAAAAAATGTAAAAAAATTTGTAGGTACAGTAGTTTTACTAATAGGTATTTTAGCTACAGGAAGTAGAATTGTATTTTTATTAACAATATTAAATTTTATAATATTTATAATAAAATTTAAAAATTTTAGAAAATACTTAATAGGATTAATTGGAATTAGCATAATAATTACAACAATATATGTAATTATAACAAATAACTTTAATACATTTGGAAGATTTTTAACAACATCATTTAATTCTAGCACATTCTTAGGAAGATTATTATACTACAAAGATGCAATACCTCAGATATTACAAAATCCATTTGGATTAGGATATATGGGATATTCTTACATACAACCTACAATTCAAACAGGTGTATATAGTACAGTATTTATACATAGCGAATTATTACAAATAGCATTAGATATAGGTATTATACCTATGATTGTATTTATTATAACTATATTAATAAGTTTAATTAATAAAAATAAATTTAATATATGCAAACAAATATTATTAACTATTGCCTTACATATATTATTTGATTTTGATTTGCAATTTATATGTATGTTTTTAATATTAGTAATAACTTTAAATCTATCTAAAGGAAAAAGATATATAATTAATGCTAATACTAAAATTTTTATTCCAATAATAGTTATATTACAAATAATTTATTTATATTTTGGAATTTGTACTCTAATGCATTATATAGGAAATGATAATATAGCATCTAAAATGTACTCTGCATACACAGAAGCAAATTTAAATTTAATGTATGACTATTCAGAAAATAATATTGAAAAAGCAAATGAAATTGCAGATAAAATATCAAAAAATAATCAGAATATAGCAATGGTCTATAAAGTTAAAGCTATATATAATCGTGAAAATAAGAAATGGAAAACAATGATAAAAAATAAAGAAAAATCAATAGAAATAAATAAATATGAAATAAGCAATTATGAAGAATATATACTAATGCTCAGTGAAGCCATAAATTATTATATAAATAATGATAATATAGAAGATGCTGAACATTGTATAAATTTAGTTGTAGAACTTCCCTCTAAAATAGAAAAAATTCAAAATTCAACAAGTGATATTGCTTATAAATTAAAAGATTTACCTAATTTTGAATTAAGTCAAGATATTCAAAATTATGTATCTAAAATGAAAGGGGTTTTAGAAAATGACTAAAACAGTTAAAAAAATATTATTAGTAGCAATTTTATTTACAACAATACTTTTATTTAAAAATACAGATGTATTTGCAACAACATACCAAGAGTATCAAGAGCAAGCTTTTAACGAATTAAAAAACATGAAAACACAAACACTAAATTTATATGAAGGTGAAAAATTTTATGCATTAAGAATTACTACAACTTGGGGAATCAATCCAAAGATTATTCTTAAAAAAGATGGAATTTTAACAGCAGAAAACAAATATGAGTTAAAAGGAAGGAAAAGTGGAACAACTACAGTTACAATAGAATGTACACTTAATGGTGAAACAGTTAAAAAAACATTTAAAGTAAATGTAAAGAAAACGAAGTCAAGTACAAAGTTACAATCAAAAGTAAATGATGTTGTATCTATAACACAATTATCAAATAAAAAAACAGATGTATTATTATTAAATAATGAATTATGGAATACAAACAATAAAACATATAAAATTTCAAAAAAGGAAACAGGTAGTGTAGCTAAATATGTATATTCAAGTGTTTATTATTATCAAGGACCAAATAAATATGCAGATAGAACAATGGTAAAAGCAACACTAAAAACAAACAATACATTAATTGCACAAAATAAAAAACAAAAATTAACAATAAAAAATGTTAAGGAAATAACTCCTTATGGATATTTAACAAATAAAAATGAATTTTATTTATATAAAATAGATAAAAATGGCAAATTAAAGAAAACTAAATTATTTAAAAATGTTAAAAAATTAGTTGGAGATTATCTTGTTGTTGCAAAAGGAAAAACATATTCAATTTCAGGTGAAAAAATATTCAATTTTGAAATACAAGATTCAGATTGTAAATCAGCTAGTGGATATGGATTATACTTAAAAGGCAATGGTGAACTATATTCTAAAGAATATACGTATAACGAAAAAAATAAAAAAGTACTATTAGTAACTAAAAAAATTGATAAAAACGTAAAATCATTGTTACATTCAAATAATTGGTATAAAACAAAAAGTGGAAAAACAAAACAATATTCGATAAGTACATATAAATCAAAAGAAAAGACTAAAAAGACATATTACATTTGGACAAAAAATAATGGAGTATCTAATGAACTTAAACTAATGTTTGACGGAAAATTAAAATTAAATGATGTTAAGATATTAGATAAAGTAGAAGATATTAATTATAATTGGACTAGTGATTATAAAACAGTAGTATTAATTATAAGAAAAGATGGAAGTATTTGGAAGCTAGACTTAGAAGCAAAAGATAAATTAACTCAAGTAAGAAGTGGAAAAGATAAATATAAAGATTTAAGCACACCAAAAAAAGTTAAAGCCTATAAATCAGGAAAAAGTAACATTAAAGTTAAATGGGGAAAAGTAGATGGATCAAGCGAATATACAATATACAGATCTACAAAGAAAAAGGGAAGCTATAAGAAAATTGGAAGTACTAAATCTACATCATTTAAAGACAAAAATGTTAAAAAAGGAAAAACATATTACTATAAAATAGTAGCAAACCATTCAAATTCTAAATTTGACAGTGCAAAAAGTTCTTATGTAAAAATTAAAAGATAAATAAGGTATAAGAAATGCAAAGGCAACTAATAGTCGCCTTTGCATAAAAAATAACATAAAAAAAGGTAATTAATTAATATGAATAAATTTTTTTCGAAAACTTTAAAAATAATAATAGTAGTAATTTTTATATACATTGTATTTGCTAATATTAATTATATATTTGCAAGCTCAAAAAATATTCCATCAAAAACCAAAATAACTAGTGTGTATATTACTAATAATAAAATAACAGTTAAATGGAAAAAAACTAAAAATATTGATGGATATATTATATATATGTCTCATAGCAAAAATGGAAAATACAAAAAAATTAAGACAATTAAAGATACAAAAACAACTAAGTACACAAAGAAACATATAAATGAATCAAAAAAATACTATTTTAAAATAAAAACATATATAACAAAAAAAAGAAAAAAGAAATATTCAAAATTCAGTAATATAAAAACGGCAGGGGGATTAATAGTAAGTAAAAAATTAACAGCATTAGATAGCCCAGTTTATAGAAACATTAATTTACAAGTAGCATCTAAAAAAATAAATGGAATTATTTTAAAACCTAAACAAATTTTTAAATGGTCAGAAGTTGTAGGACAAGCAAAAGAAGAACAAGGATATACAAAAGCTATTGTGTATATAAATGGAGTAAATAATTTTTCTTTGGGTGGAGGAATATGCCAAGTAAGTACTACTTTATATCAATGTGCAAAAAGTTCAAGAATGAAAATTTTAGAAAGACACAAACATGGTAAAGATGTGTCATATATAAAAAATGGTGATGATGCAACTGTTTCATTTGGTAGTAAAGATTTTGTATTTAAAAACAATAAAAATTATGCAATAAAGATTAGAACTTATGCACAAGGAAGTTCCACAGTATGTCAATTTTATAATATAGGAAACAAGCAAAAGTAAAAAGGATTATCTTAAAGATAATCCTTTTTGGTATAATAGGAAAGTTGTACAAACTTACTATTAAAGCATTTCTTTGTCGCAAAAAGTTGTAATAACTTTCACAATATGATAAAATTCTTAAAAATGCTACAAGGAGGAATAAAATTTGAACTGGACAGAAGAACAAGAACAAGCAATATATGAAAAAAATTCAAACATATTAGTTGCTGCAGCTGCACGGAAGTGGAAAAACAGCTGTATTGGTAGAAAGAATTATAAATAAAATAATAAATGAAAATATAGATATAGACAAATTACTAGTTGTTACATTTACAAATGCAGCCGCTTCTGAAATGAGAGAAAGAATATTAGATTCAATATATAAAAAAATAGAAGAAACTCCTGAAAACGAAAACTTACAAAGACAAATTATATTGTTAAATAAAGCTAGCATATGCACAATAGACTCATTTTGCCTAGATATTATAAAAAATAATTTTTACAAAATAGATATATCACCTAATTTTAGAATAGGAGATAGTGCAGAAATTGAACTTTTAAAACAAGAGGTTTTAGAAGAATTATTTGAAGAAAAATATGAAAAAGAAGATAGTGAATTTATAGAATTAATCCAAACATATACAACATATAGAGATGATATGCCTTTAAAGGAACTAATTTTAAAAATATATCAATATATACAAAGTGATCCATTTCCTAAAAAATGGCTTAGAAATAAGATAGAAATGTTTAATTTACAAAATGACTTAGAAAAAGATTTTGCTAAAACTATATGGGGAGAAATATTACTAGAAGAATTAAATGAGGAAATAATCGATTCAATAGTAAGTTTAGAAAACATTAAAAAAGATTTAAGTAAATACAAAGAGCTAGATAAATTTTACAAAACTATACAAAATGATATAGAACAATTAAAAATTTTACAAGATAATTTAGACTCATGGGATAAAGCATATAACATAACAAAAGAAACACTTTTTGTGAAATGGCCAGTAGATAGAAAAATAACTTTAGAAACAAAAGAAAAATCAAAAAATGCTCGTGATTATATAAAAAAGAAAATAAATACAAAAATAAATAAAATATTATTGTTTACTTCTAATGAAGCAAATCAAGATATATATAATATGTATAATATTTTAACAAAACTTGAAAATTTAATATTAGAATTTGATAAAAGATTTATAGAAGCAAAAAAAGAGAAAAATATAGTAGATTTTAGTGACATAGAGCATTTGGCATTAAATATTTTAGTAGAAGAAAAAGATGGAAAAATAATAAAAACTGATGTAGCAAAAATGTATGAAGAAAAATTTCAAGAAATAGCAATAGATGAATATCAAGACAGTAATTTAATCCAAGAATATATATTAACATCTATTTCAAATGGTAGTAATATATTTTCAGTTGGTGATGTTAAACAAAGTATATATAAATTTAGACAAGCTAGACCAGAACTATTTTTAGATAAATATAATAATTATAAATTGAAACAAGATAAAAAAGAAAGTGAAGATTTAAAAATACAATTATTTAAAAATTTCAGAAGCAGAAAAAATATATTAGATTTTACCAATATAATTTTTGAAAATATAATGAGTATCAATTTAGGAGATATAGATTATAGGAAACAAGAATACTTAAATCTAGGTGCAAATTATGAAACTTCAAAAGAAGATTTAAAAACAGAAATAAATATAATAGATATATTTGAAGATGAAAAAGAAAATAAAGAAGAAATTAACGAAGAAAATACTAATGATATAGAAAATGAAGAAAGATTAGAAAATACAGAATTAGAAGCTAAATTTGTTGCCAAAAGAATAAAAGAATTAATAAATAATAAATTTCAGGTATATGATTTAAAAAAACAAAAATTTAGAGATATCAACTATAAAGATATTGTAATATTACTTCGTTCTACTAAAAATGTAGCTTCAGTATATGAAAGAGAATTAAATGATTTAGAAATACCTGTTTACAGTGATACATCATCAGAATATTTAGATTCAATAGAAATACAAACAATAATATCATTATTAAAAATTATAGATAATCCGCTTCAAGATATACCATTAGTAACTGTAATGAGATCAAGCATAGGAAATTTTACAGATGATGATTTAGTACAAATAAGATTAACAGATAAATATGATGATTTCTATACTGCTTTACTAAAGGCAAAAATAAATGTAGGAGAAGAATTAAAGGAAAAAATAGATAAGTTTTTGCAAAATTTATCAATGTGGAGAAAAGAGCAAGAGTATTTATCATTAGATGAATTAATATGGAAAATATATTCTGATACAAGTTATTATAATTATGTAGGTTTAATGCCAAATGGAAGTATCAGACAAGCAAATTTAAAAATGCTATTTGAAAGAGCAAAACAATATGAAACAGCCAGTTTTAAAGGATTATTTAACTTTATAAAATTTATAGAAAAGTTGCATATAAGTAATAATGATTTGACATCTGCAAAAACAATTGGAGAAAATGAAAATGTTGTAAGAATAATGAGTATTCATAAAAGTAAAGGACTCGAATTTCCAGTAGTATTTTTATGTAATACAAATAAAAAATTTAATTTAATGGATTTAAATAATGATATACTTTTAGATCAAGATATTGGAATAGGAGCAAAATATATTAACTATGAAAGAAAAATTGAATATGATACATTATCTAAATCGGCAATTAGAAATAAACTTTTAAAAAGCACATTATCTGAAGAAATGAGAATATTGTATGTAGCATTAACTAGAGCAAAAGAAAAAATTATAATTACAGGGATATCTAAAAATTATGAAAAAGAAACAGACAAAATGAAAGAATTAGTAAATCAATACAAAATAGTAGATAGCAAGATAAATTACATATTATTAAAAAAGTATACAAGCTACATAGATTGGATTAAATTAGTATATTTATATAATATTGATAAAATAAAAGAATATACAAAACTTAATATATATAATAAAAAAGATATTTTATATAATAAAAAATTAATCAAAGAAGATATAGATGTAGTCAAAAAAATAGAAGAGAGGCCAGTAAACACAAAACTATTTGAAGAAATAAAAAGAAAACTTGAATATAATTATTCAAATAAAATTGCAACAGTAATTCCTACAAAAACATCAATTACAGAAATAGCACACAAAGATATAGAAAATACTTCAACAGATATAACATTAAATAAACCTAACTTTTTAGATACCGATAAAAAAACCAAAATTACTTCAGCACAAAAAGGTACTTTAGTTCATTTATGCATGCAAAAATTAGAACTAAACAAAAAATACACTCTAGATGATATTAAAGACCTAATTTTCAAACTAAAAGAAAATCATATAATAAGTGAAAAAGAAGCAGAGGCAATAAACCCTATTAAAATATATAAATTTACGCAAAGTACAGTTTTTTCCGAAATGCAAACTGCAAAAAAAGTAGAAAGAGAAAGACCTTTTTATATAAATATCCCAGCAAAAGAATTATATAATGAAGACACAGAAGAAAGTATTTTAGTACAAGGAATTATAGATTTATATTATATTAATAAAGAAGACGAATTGATATTATTAGATTATAAAACTGACTATGTAGAAAATGGAAAAGAAGAAGAATTAATAAAAAAACACAAACAACAATTAATGTTATATAAAAAAGCATTAGAAACTTCTTTAAGCAGAAAAGTAGATAAAATATATTTATATTCAGTTTATTTAGATAAAGTTATAGAAATAAATACTTAAATCATAATCTTGAAAATTATGTATACTTCTGATATAATATAAACATCTAAAAAGGAAATGAGGAAAAAAATGAATAAAGTAAAAAAACTTGCTAAATATGTTATATGGTTAATATTATTTTATATATTTTCAGATATAATGATTAATATAGGTTTAAATACAGTGTATAAAAACATAGAAAATAAATCAAAATTATCACAAGTTACAATAACTAAAGCAGAGTCTACAAATGTAGATGGAAGAATATATGGACAAATAGATTTAGATAAAAATAGTGCATTAATAGGAAAATATATAAAAGTTGATTTATATTCAAAAAGAGATATATTATTAGGAAGAGATTATATAAAAATAGAAAAAAACGGAAATGAAAAAATACAAACTTTTCAGAAACACTTTAAATATAATAATGTAAGTTATTATGATTTATCTATAATAAACGAAGAGCAAAAACAAAAAGAAATAAAAGAAATAACTGATAAATCTTTATTTTCAGGGTTTACATTAAAGCCAATGTCAACTGCAGAAAAAGTATGGATAGCAATTATAGCTGTTGCATTGATATCCTAAAAAAGAAAATTTTAATTTTCTTTTTTAGGATTCACATACAAAGTTTTATTATTAGAATAAATCACCATACCAGGTTTGCTTCCATTAGGCTTTTTAACAAAACCAATTCTTGCATAATCAACAGGTACATTTGAAGAATTTTTTGCTTTACTATGATAAGCAGCAATTTGAGCACATTCATAAATTACTTCATCTGGGACAATCAATTTATTATCTTCAATTTTTAAAACAACATGACTTCCATGAATATCTTTAGTATGAAACCAAATATCGTTTTTTCTAGCAAGTTTTGTTGTTATATAATCATTTTCTTTATTATTTCTACCTATATAAATAGTATATTCGTCGATATTTATTTTAATAGGATTAAAAATAAAATGTTGTTTTTGTTGCTTACTATTTTTATTTTTAGCTTTTTTTAGTTTTCTAGCAAGCTGAAGTTTAAATAAATTACTTTCGGAGATTTCCTCAAAAATATTTTGCAAATCTGTAATTTCCTTTGCACTTTCTAATGAATATACAAGACTTTCTAGGTAGTTTAAATCTCTTTGAGTTTCTTCTTTTTGAGTTTTTACAATATCTAAAGCTGTTTTTAATTTATTATATTTTTTAAAATATCTTTTAGCATTTGTATTAGGATTATATTTACTATCTAAAGGAATATCAATTAAATTGTTATCATCATAATAGTTTTCTAAAGTAACTTTATCCAGATTTTGTTTTTCTAACTTATATAAATTAGCTGTAAGTAATTCTCCATAAAGTTTGTAAGTATTCATATTATTGCATTCTTCAATTTTTTCATTTAAAATTAAAAGTTTTTTATTATATTTTTTTAAAGTATCTAAAATTAGTTTTAAAAGACTATTTCTAAAAGTTATAAATTGTTCTTTAGTTTCTTTATTATAATAATAGTCATCAACATAAAAATTCAAAGTATATTGACCATTTATTTCATCTGTTAATATAAGGGCATAATCTTTTACCTCATTATTATCATTAAGAATATTTTCAAAGCTTAATTTTTGAGTCTTAATATTATTTAATATATCTTTAATATATAAATATAATTTTTCTAAATCATTTTTTGAATTTGATATATTGAACTTTTTTATAAGATTATTGATAAAACTCATACTAATACCATTAAAATTGTTTGAGATAATTTTAGGCAAAGTAATAGAGTTTATATCAGAATTTATAATTGCGAAAAATTCATCAAAATTATTTAAATTTATAAAACTATGTTTTTCTGATTTTGGAAGAACATATAGTTTTCCTGGAAAAATATCTCTATACGAATTTGATAATTGATTTGTATGCCTAATACTATCCATAATTATATTGTTTTCATCAACTAAAATTATATTACTATGTTTGCCCATAAGTTCTATTATTAATTTTCTATTTTCTATTTTTCTAAATTCTCCAAGTGTTTCTAAATTAATAGTTATAATTCTTTCTAAATCAAAAGTTGAAATATTTTTAATTCGGCATCCTATAAGGTGCTTTCTTAAAAACATACAAAAATTAGGTGCTACTTTTGGATTTGTTTTTGGATGTGTTGTTAAGTTGATTCTACAATTTTGAGCATCTATACAAATGTTAAGTGCAAAATTTTGATAGTTATTATATAAACCTAATATAATTGTGTTTTTATCAGGTTGAAATACTTTATCAATTTTAGCTCCATTTAAAGTTTGCAATTCATTTACAATTGCTTTAGTAACAATTCCATCAAAAGCCATATTTAAAGTCTCCTTATTATTTTTTAATATTAGTTATTTTGTAGAAATTATACCTTAAGTCTTTGATTTTGTAAATAAAATAATAAATGCTAACTTATAGTAGTATATTGTAGGGTACGATTAAAATTGCCTCTATGATTTAAATATGTTATTATAGTTTACTTCTGAATTGTAACGAATAGTTAAAAATTTTATTAAAATATAATTAATTAAATTGCTTTTTAACTATAATTAATATATAATTTATATATAAATAAAAAGTAGCCTTAAAAAGGAGGGAAAATGTCAAAACCAATAGTAGCCATTATAGGAAAGCCAAATGTAGGTAAATCAACATTTTTTAATTACATAGTAGGAACTCGTATATCAATAGTTGAAGATACCCCAGGAGTAACAAGAGATAGAGTTTATGCAGAATCAAATTGGAGAGGTAGAGATTTTACTTTAATAGATACGGCGGGAATAGAGCCTGATTCTGAAGATATTATATTATCTCAAATGAGAGAACAAGCAAATATAGCTGTAGACATAGCAGATGTTATAATATTTTTAACAGATATAAAACAAGGAGTAACAGCAGTCGATAAAGAAATTTCGTTAATGCTTAAAAAATCAAAAAAGCCAATTGTACTAGTATGTAATAAAGCAGATAATATAGGAAATGTACAAGATGATATATATGAGTTTTATAATTTAGGTTTAGGAGATCCATATCCCGTTTCTGCAGCTAATGCATTAGGAATTGGAGATGTATTAGATGCAATATATGAAGAATTTCCTAAACAAGATGAATTAGAAATTGACGAAGAAATTATAAAAGTAGCAATAATAGGAAAGCCAAATGTAGGTAAATCTTCATTAGTAAACAAAATAATTGGAGAAAACAGAGCAATTGTTAGTGATATAGCAGGAACAACAAGAGATGCAATAGATACAGAATTTCAAAATAAACATGGAAAATATACTTTTATAGATACAGCAGGCTTAAGAAGAAAAAGTAAAATAAAAGAATCTATAGAAAAGTTTAGTATTATGAGAACATTACTTGCAATAGAAAGATCAGATGTATGTTTAATGATGATTGATGCACTAGAGGGAGTAACTGATCAAGATGCTAAAATAGCAGGAGAAGCCCACGAGGCAGGTAAAGGGATAATAATTGTTGTAAACAAATGGGATGAATATGAAAAAGAAACAGGAACTCTAGAAAAATATAAAAAAGAAGTATATAATAAATTATCATATTTATCTTATGCACCAATTATATTTATATCTGCTAAAACAGGACAAAGAGTAGATAAATTATTTAATATGATAAACGAAGTTGCAAAGCAAAATGCAATGAGAGTTTCAACATCAGTATTAAATCAAGTTATAAATGAAGCTATTGCAATAGTGCAACCACCAACAGATAAAGGGAAAAGATTAAAAATATTATATGCTACACAAGCATCTACAAAACCGCCAACTTTTGTAATATTTGTAAATAATAAAGATTTATTTCATTTTTCATATGAAAGATATTTGGTAAATCAAATAAGAAAAGAATTTGGATTACAAGGAACACCAGTAAGAGTAATTACAAGAGAGAAAAAAGGAGAGCAAAAGAGGCATGATTAAAAATTTTTACCTTTATATAAAAAATAAGGAGGAAATATTATATGATAGTAAATATAATAATAGGTATAATAGCATATTTAATAGGGAGCATTAATATTTCAGTAATATTAAGTAAAAAAGTAGCAGGCTTTGATGTAAGAGAAAAAGGTAGCGGAAATGCAGGAACAACAAATATGCTTAGAAATATAGGAAAAAAAGCTGCAGCAATTACATTAATATTTGATATTTTAAAAGGAATTGTAGCAATATCTCTAGCAATACTAATAGGCAATATAGCAAATGTAGGTAATAAATCATTATTAGTGCAAATTGCAGGACTAGGTGTTATACTTGGACATACATTTCCAATATTCTTTAATTTTAAAGGAGGAAAAGGTATAGCAACATCATTAGGAGTTTTATTAATGTCAAATTGGAAAATAGGATTAATATGTTTAGTATTTGCATTAGTATTAATAATTTTATCTAGAATGGTTTCATTAGGTTCCATAGCAGCAACAATTTTATTTCCTGTTTTAACATTATTTATAACAGACAATTATATAGTTTCAGAAGGATCTGGATATTTTATATACAGTGTAATTTTAGCTATAATTGTTGCATTTAATCACAGAGAAAATATTAAAAGACTTCTTAATGGAACAGAAGACAAAATTAGTTTTAAAGAAAAAATATAAAAAAAGGAATGATAATAAAATGAAAAATATAGCAATAATAGGAAGTGGAAGCTGGGGAGTAGCCTTAGCAATACATTTAGCAAAACTAGGAAACAAAGTAAAAATATGGTCTTTTATGCAAGAAGAGGCTGATTTAATAAACAATGAAAACAAATGTAAATTTTTACCAGAAGTTGAACTACCTAAAAATATATATTGTACAACAGATTATAAAGAAGCAATAGATGGAACAGAAATGATTTTACATGTAACTCCATCAAAATTTACAAGAAATATAGTAAAAGAATATAAGCAATATGTTACAAATCAACCAATAATAATTTGTACAAAAGGATTTGAAAAAGATAGTTTACTTACATTAGATGAAGTTATAAGTCAAGAAATGCCATCTGCTAAAATAGGTGTACTATCAGGGCCTAGCCATGCAGAAGAAGTTTCTACTTCAATTCCAACTTTATTAGTTGTTGCATCTAAACATGATGATGTACTTAGTAAAGTTCAAGATACTTTTATGTGTGAAAAAATGAGAGTATATACTTCAAAAGATGTTAAAGGAGTAGAATTAGGTGGAGCATTAAAAAATATTATAGCATTTTGTGCAGGTATTGCAACACGGATTAGAATTAGGAGACAACACATTTGCAGCATTATTAACTAGAGGTTTGACAGAATTGACTAGATTAGGTGTAGCAATGGGAGGAGAAAAAGAAACTTTTTATGGTTTAAGTGGTTTTGGAGACTTAATCGTTACTTGTATGAGCGAACACAGTAGAAATAGAAAAGCTGGAAAATTAATAGGACAAGGAAAAAATATAGAACAAACAAAGCAAGAAGTTGGAATGACAATCGAAAGTATAGATAATATTGAAGTAGCATATGAATTATCTAAAAAATATAATATAGAAATGCCAATTGTAAATGCTGTTTATAGTGTTTTATACGAAGGGCTTAATCCAAGAGATGCTGTAACAAAATTAATGACAAGAGATAAAAAAAGTGAGTATTAAAATTTCAAATTACGTTTATAATAATATAAATAGAAACAATAGTGAGCTGATTGAATTTGAAATACATTAAATATTTTCAAAATTTAATATATGTGAAAGGAGAAAATTAAAATGGATTTTTTTGAAAAGTTAGGGAAAAAAGCAAGTGAGGCGTATAAGGTTACTGCTGAAAAAACTAGTAAATTGACAAAAGAAGCAAAGCTTAAACTTAAAAACAACGAAAATAAAGCAGCAATAGATGAATTATATATTGAAATAGGAAAAAAAGTTTATGAAAAGCATGTTAGAAACGAAAAAATAGATATAAAAAAAGAATTAGAAAAAGAATGCACAAAAATAGATGTATTAGCGGCAGAAATAGAAACTAATTTAAATGAATGTTATGAATTAAAAAATAAAGTTAAATGTAATAATTGTAGTACATTAGTAGAAAAAACAGTAAAATTCTGTCCAGAATGTGGTGCAAAGATAGAAATTGTAGAAGTTGTAGAAGATGAAAAAGAAGAAGATTTAAAAGATACAGAAATTGTAGAAGAAAAGCCTAAAAAAAGCAAAAAAACAGAAACAAAAACAGAAACTAAAAAAGAAAAACCAAAAACCAAGAAAGAAGATTAAATAGTCTTCTTTAATTTTTTGCATAACAAGATAAATTGTGGTATAATATTAACATAACATTTTAGAAAGGAGTGTTACTAATGTCCAATTACTTAGAGAAAATGACTGAAGCCGACTATAAAACTTATAGACGGATAAGTTTAGAAACTGATTTCAGCATGAATAGGAAGGGAGAAGAAAAAAAGAAGATTAAAAAAGGAGCATTAAATCCTCTTGGATTAATGGCAGAATTAATACAAGAGGAATCAATACTTAAAAAAGAAGAATTTATTGAAGAAATACAAAAAAAAGAAAATGA
>CAOPQH010000017.1 GCA_948505485.1 uncultured Clostridia bacterium | reverse complement strand
TTTCAAAGTCATCTTGCAATTGTTTTGGTAATAGTTTTTTAGTCAAAACATCTTTGCTATATTCTAACCTTTCTGTAAATTCATTTTCTAGGGTAACCACATCATCGTAATTTCTTCTAATATTATCACATGAAAGTTCGTCAACTTGTCCAATAGTAATACTAATGTTTGAATCTTTATTCTTTTCTACATTTACTAATGCTTTACTTTCTTTCTTCATTATTACCATCCTTCTCATTTATAGTTATATTGCAATTTTCATTCTTTTTAATATCATATTTTTTATTATTCTCTACTGATATTTTAATATCTTGACCAAAAATATTCTTAAAGAAATTAATTATTACTTTAATAAAATTTTTCATTCTATTCTCCTTTTTACTTAACTATTTCACCATCTTTACTTTCTCCTAGTAATTTTATTTTTTCAGCATTATTAAGTATATTTAATTGATACTTTGCAATTTCACTTAATATTTCAAATCTTTCCTCTTTACTTTTTCCTTCTTTAATTAATTCTGCATTATGTGATTCTAAATTAGATAATACTGTTAATTCATTAATTGTTGCATAATCTCTAACATTAGATGTTTTTGCTAAATCAGGATTAAGTTCTCTCCATTTTTTAGCCGTTGTATTAAATACTGCAACATTCAAAACATCTGCTTCTTCAGCATACTTTAACCATTCTCTATTTTTATAAAAATCATTATCTGGCAATATATAATTTTTAATTGCATCAGTATGTATCAAATAATTATTTTTCGTTAGTATTCTTTTTACATCCCATTCTCTATTCTGATTTTCTAACTCCTTTAATCTCTCAAATTCCTTTATTAAATACAATTTAAAAACGGGACTAATTGCTGATGCAAATTCAAATGCAATATCTTTATGTGCATATGTTCCACCATATTTTCCACGCTTTGAATATATTCCAATCGCATTTGTTTTATCACACCATTCAGTAACACTTAATGTAAATGTATGAAGTCCTGCACTTTTTCTAAACCCGTCGAATTCGACGGAATTAAAATTCGGATTATAAATTGACTCCCATGTTCCTAAAAATTCCAAAGTGATTCTATTTCTTAACCAATTTCTTATAATGTCATCTGCTTTTGACTTTCCTTCCTTATATTTACCAAAATCAGAAATACAAATATAATCATTATCATTTACATTAGCTATATTTACTTTAATATTTTGAACTTCTATAATTTTATTACTCATGCATACTCACCTCTTTATTCTAATTTTAGTTCAAAAATGTAATGATATTCTTTGAATAAATGTTGATTTTTCAACACTTTCAAGGTGGTTTCCATTTATCCCGACATCACAGTTGATGTTGATTTTGTGATAACTATTTTCATCTTTTTCTTTATCCATCTATGTTCACTCCTTCAAATTCACATTTACTTCTCCATTTTGAAATATAATTATATTATCTATATTTTTTAATAAAATATCTCTTGTTAAAGTATTAATTCTATTTCTTTTAAATCTTTTGTTTAACTCTTCCAATACTATTTCAACTAATTTATCTTTTCTAATTGAGTGGCTTGTACATGAACCATTTCTGATATATGATGTGCAATGATAATATTCATATTTCTTTACTTTTCTTAATGTAAAAGAACCCTCGCAATCTGAACATTTTAAAAATCTATAAAATGAATCTTTTTCTTTATTACTTCTAGCACATTTATTCTTTTCAATTATTTCTTGCGCTTTATCAAACTTATCTTTAGAAATAATTGCCTATTGTTGCATAATCTCTAACATTAGAATTTTTAGCTAAAGTGTTCAAATTCGAACACTTTAAAACTAGAATTATATAATTTTTTCTAATTATTTATTTGATAATCTAATTTTCTTTATTATTAGGTAATGACTTCAACATTAAATCAAAATCACTTTGTAACTCTTTCATTTCTCTTTCACGATATATATTAAATTCTTGTTCTGCTTTTTTTATTGCTTCTTCGTGTGATATTTTGCCATTCCCTTCTAATATTTTTCTTCTATTTAATAATATTTGATTGTCTAATTCTTCTACCCAATCTGTCATTTTCATACTTCTTTGTTCTAAGGCTTGTAATTCTGCATAATCTAAAAATTGTGATACTAATAAATTAAGTCTTTGAAGTTCAATTTCAGATAGATAATTCTTAGCAATTTTAACATCATCTATTGTAACATAATCACCTTTAAAATTTGTCATACCAACATAAGGCTTTTCATTATCTACTCTTTTATAAATAAGCTCTGCCGCAGTATGTTCGTGAACAGCATAATGAAGTTTGTTTTGTACAGTTGCAAAGAACTTTTTAGTTATATCACTTCTAGGATCATAATCAATGCTTGTACTATATATATCTGTTACCTGTTGGTAAAAGTTTCTTTCGCTTGAACGAATATCTCTAATTCGTTGTAATAATTCTCTAAAATATCTATTTCCACCTTGTTTTAATCTTTCATCATCCATTGCGAAACCTTTTTGTATATACTCATGTAGTCTTTGAGTTGCCCATATTCTAAATCTTACAGCTACATCTGATTGCACTCTATATCCTAAGGCAATTATCATATCTAAATTATAATGGTCAATATTCCTCTTAACACTTCTTTGTCCTTCATTTTGAACTAACAAGAATTTCTTGTTAGTTGAATCCATTGGTAATTCATTATCTTTATAAATTGATACTATGTGTTGACTTATATTTTGTTGAGTTGTTTTATAAATTTCTGCTAATTGATTTTGCGTAAGCCAAATGTCTTCATCTGTAAACTTTACATTTACTTTAGTTAAGCCATCTTTATCTTCATAAATCATTATTTCATTTTTTTTATCCATAGCTGCCTCCTTTTTTGTATTTTACGTAAATTTGCAATTATCTTTCTTGAATAAATGTTGATTTTTCAGTACTTTGAGCTTGGGTTTTCTTAAATACCCCTATACCAGTTGATTGTCGTATTTACACAATTTTTATTATCACTCATTTACATCACTCCTTAATAATTTCTGTTTCTACACAAATGATAAGGTTTTGCTATTGCTTTTACTTTTTTAGATGTCATAAAAAAATAATCATTTATATCAATTGCATTAGTGTTTAAAATTCTATTTTTTATATAATCAATCACAACTATCATACTTGCTCTTATCTCAACCTCATATTTTGATGAATACTCTATTTCCAATTTGTTATCTATAATATTTGATAATTCTTCATTATATTCAATTATTCCTAATGCTCTCATAGTTTGTGGTATTTTATAATCTGCACATCCTACTAAATGAGAATAATCAACTCTAATTTTTTCTATTTGCTCTCTAAGATGAAGTATATCTGATGTTAGTAATTGAGCTAACTTATAAAAATAAATAGTTTCTCCATTATATTCTCTCTCATCCTTAAAAGATGTAAAATTACTAATAATAACTTGAAACAAGTCAATATCATTATGTATATAATAAATGTACTTATAAAAGTTACCATTCATTTTTTCTTTTACTATTCTACTTATTTTAGTTAATGTTTCATATCTCTCTTTGATAAAAGGGATTTCAACATTTCCATTTAACATTACCTTAAATTCTTCATAAGTTATATCATATAAATTGCTTAATTTTTTCTTTCTAACATACTCTAGCATTGCATATAGTAATGCATCTGAGCCATCCTTTTCTCCCAATTCTGTATCAATAGTCCATTTTGGTGCTCCCCAAAAAGAATAATCTATAGATTCAAAAAGTAGCATAAAATTTATAACATTTTCAATTCCCAAATCTAAAATTTTATATGGATTATTACTAAGCCAATGTTTAAGTTCTTTACAATCAATTGTTGTAATAAATACATTCAATTTATCATAATTTATTGTTACAAATTTTGCATTGTTCATTACATATTTACAACTATTTATAATCTTCTCTAACATTTATAATTTTCTCTCCCAACTCTATAAATTTTTTAATCCTATTTAATTTTTATATTCTATTTTTATTGAGCCATCTTTATTTAAAGATATCATATTTATTAAATCATAAATATATTTTCTATTCAACTTATCAATCTTTTTAGCTTGTCTATTATTTATTTCTGTAATAACTTTTTCCTCTAAAATATCTTTTCTTATTGTATGTTTATTATCGCATCCTCTTTTTCTTACATGAGATGCACAAGCATAATATATATATTCTTTGCTCTTTCTAATGGTTAAATTACCGTTGCACTCTGCATATTTCAAATATCCTGAAAAAATATCATATTCATTATTTGAATTTACTTTTACAGAATGTCTAAGTATATATTGTACTCTTTCAAATTGTTCTTTACTTATTATCTCCTTATGATTATTCTTTGTTATTATTAGCTCGTCATCTTTTGTTTTTATAAACTTATGATTTTTGAAACTGATTCTTTTTCGTTTTTGTTGAATTAAATCTCCTGTATAAACTTTATTATTAAGAATACCCGTAATCATACTAATATTCCACTTTTTACCTTCATTTGCATTTTTAATATGCTCCATTGGAGTTCTGATTTTTTTGTTATTTAAAACATCTACTATTTCTCTTTTACTTAAACCTTTTTCTATATCATCAAATATCATCTTTATATTTTTAGCCGCTTCTATATCAATAATTATTTTATTCTTTTCATATCTTGATTTTACATGTCCATATGGTGCATAAGAAGTTATAAATTCACCGTTTATCTTTTTAGTAATTAATGCCGTTTTTACTTTATTCGATATATCCCTTGGATAATTTTCATTATAAATATTAAGTAATCCTTTCAATAAATAACTATCTCCTTCAGCATTTAATCCATCTATATTGTCATTAATTGAAATAAGTTTTACATCATATAATGGTAAAATTGAATCAAGTAATTCTCCAACTTTAATATAATTTCTACCTAGTCTTGATAAATCCTTAACTATTACTATATCAATTTTTTTATTTCAATCACTCCTATATAAATAATTTAAAATCCAAGTTTTTCTTTTATAATCTCTCTAGCTAGTTCTTCAATTGAATTTACATCAAATTCTTCCATTTTTTCATCATCTATTTTTTTATTTACTTTCTTTAATGATGATAACATATCTGTATTTTCCTTTTTTATTAAATATTTTTCTAGTTTTTTAATTTCCATATTACCACTCTATCTCCTTAGGATAATCTCCATATTCTATTTCGGTTTCATTAATGTTATTTTCTTTTGCATATTGTTCAACTTCATTTTTTATTTCATGATATTCATCATATAAATATGAATCACATAGAGATTCTATAATATGCATCATTTCTCTTTTTCTTTTGTTTTTTGTCATTTTTAAATAATCTATACTAACTGTCATAAACCATTGTTTTAACCAGTATCTTTCAGATATAGGTGATTCTGATAATCTTTTTTTTACTCTTTTTACTTGATTTTCAGTCAATATTTCTTGTAATGCATCTATTACTTTGCTATAAAAAGACATAACACTATTATAATTCGTGTCATATTCACTAATCTTCTTATTTTTACTTTTAGCAAAATGTTTAAATAATAAAATATCTGTTAACAGTTCGGGAACAACATAATCAAAATCATACAATATATCCTTTTTTATCGATTTGTTTATTCCATAATACTCTTTCTGTTCATCACTTAAGCTATTATCAACTGCTTTAATATTTCTTGAGCCCTGATATGCATGTCTTAAATCATATAAAAATCCTAATATATGTAATCTCATATCCTCTTCCAAAATATCCTCGCATTCTTCAAAACCTAAAAAATAATCAATATTATCATATAATTCATAAAAATCATCAAATGTTCCTTCAATATTAAAGCCTGTATAATTTTGTGTTAATTTAACCTTTATCATATATTATCTCCATTTATAATTTTATTCTTTTCCATTTTCCTGTGTTAATTCATAAAGTTCTTTTTCATCTCTTATTATTTTAATTAATTCTTCTTTTGATGGCATATATGTTAAATATTTAGAAGCATATACATTTTTTATAGAATCTCCTAAAGTCATTTCTACTACTGCATCATCTTTATCGGCACATAATAGTATTCCAATAGGTTCATTTTCTCCTTCAATCATCTGTGTTTTTTTATAGTAATTTACGTACATTTGCATTTGACCAATATCTTGATGCGTTAGCTTTCCTATTTTTAAATCTATTATTACAAAACACTTTGCTAATCTATTATAAAATATTAAGTCGGGATAATAATACTCTGAACCTATTTTAATTCTTTGCTGACTTGCAACAAAGGAAAATCCCCTTCCAAGTTCAAGCAAAAATTCTTTCCTCTTTTCTCTCTATTCTAATTAATTCTTGAAAATGAGACCAGCTCAATTCGGTCGGCACTGCCGACCATATTGGATAAAATTCATAAAATCTTCGCATCCTTCTAATGCTTACAGAAGAAAAACCGTTTCCAAACTCCTTTGTAAGTTTGTTCGATAATGATTCTACTATCTTTTTACCATATGATTTATCAGTAGCATTATCAAATAATTCAGAAGTTATCTTGCCAACATGCCAATACACTTCTGTCATTGTTGTATCTATATGTTTTAGCATCTTAGATCGAGCAGTTATTATTTTTTCTTTAATGTCTTTATAAATATCTTCTATGTCTATAATTTCATTCTCATTATTTTTTAATATTAATTTTTTATCTTCCACTTATTTTCATCTCCTTCTTTTATGAATTTCATTCAAAAAATGTAATAATCTTTTTAGAAAGAATGTTGATTTTTCAGTGCTTTGAGTTAGGGTTTTCTTAAATTCCGATCCCTCAGTTGATATTCATATTATTTTCCATTACTTTCACTTCCTTTTTTTATTTGCTCTATTGATACAATATCTTTAAATTATGTATCTTCTTAATATCTTTTTGGCTCAACATTTAATCATCTCCTTCTAGCAATCTTTAAAGTATGAAAAAAACTATTTTGAAAAGCACCTACTTAACTTTAACTTAAACTGAAAAATATTATACAACATTTTTAAAAATAAAACAAGCGTTTTTATTCTTTTATAAATAGTACGTTTAAGGCACCCTCATTTGGGTGCCTCGTTTTAGCGAATTTTTAACTCAAGTACAAATTGAAGTACTGAGTCATTTTTCAATGTAATTCTTGAAACTTTTAAGAAGTTTATTGGTACTTCATACTTCTTAAAAGTACTATCATTAGTTAACTTCTTGACTACTTTTTCAAGAATTTTATCCATATTGTTTTTGATATATTGCTTTCTGTCTTCTTTCCATTCAGTTACAATATTCACATTAACGTAGATAAAATCAAAAGTAGCTTCATTGATATTTTCTGGAGTTCTCATACATTGCGGTTTCTCAATTTTTGTAATAAACCGCTCCAAATCTTCCAATTTCTCTTCTGTTCTTAATTGGGTATTTTTAATATAATACCCTAATTTTTCAAATGTATCGCCTTCTTTCAAGCGACAGATTATCTTCAGTGCTAAATTAGCATTTTCACAAATTAAATTTGTGATATAAAATTTCTCGAACCAAAAATCTCCTTCTTCAGGAAACATATGAACATTTAAGAAATCGGCCTCTGCTACTTCACTAACAGGAATTCTACAATATATCCCTTCTTCATTAAAAAAGTAAGCATATCCTCTTGCTCTTCTCAAAATGTTATTTTTTAGTTTTTCAAAATTTTCTTGCGTCATAATACCTCCTTAAATAATTGGAGGCATTGAAACCTCCAAATTTATTATTAATTTTATTATTAATTTTGATGGTTTCAAAAAAAAATCTTTCTTTATTATAGCATATTTTTTAATAAAAATCAATTTTTATGCAATTTTCAATTAATTACGCCTTAAAATCATAATTGTTAAAAATAATTCTATAACATCTGTATAGTTCAAAATCTATTACTTTTTAGTATTAAATCTAAAAACTTATAATGTTCTATAATTATTTTTGTCTGCTCTGTCATCTAGTTTTCTATCAAATTGTTCGTTTTTATAAAACCAATCTGTTTTTTTGTCAACTGGATGTGCTTTTCTATTTTTATCAGCAAGTAAATCAAATAGTATAGCTATTGGTATTATCATTCCTACTAAAGATATAAATGCACTTAACGTAGCTCCCAATGGCAATGTAGTTCCTGCTATCATTACCATAATATTGTTATATAAATCTACTCCAAAATACATACCATATGCTAATAAATATATTAATGCTCCTACTATTTTTCTTTTAACTATTAATATTAAACACAATAATACTACAAATAATAATATTACTTCTAAATTCATATTTTGTGCTGTTATTCCTGCAAAATCTATTCCAAATTCAGTTGTTACAGCTATTATTATTCTAAATATCCAAAACATTACCATAAACATTACTAAAATCCATGTTGAAAAATTTCTCATTTGTATTCTCTCCTTTTTTACTATATATAATATACTTTAAGGCGAGAAAAATCTCTCGCCTTATATTAGTCTTCATCTACAAAGTTAAATTCATCTTTATATTTCTCTTTAAACATTTCAAAAACTTTATTTAAAATTTCTTCATCTTCAACACTTACATATGATTCTTCTTCTGCATCTTCGTCTGTATCTTCAATTTTTAGTATTACAACCTCTCCTTCATCTTCTTCTCCTTCTTCTGTAACTGGTAATAATACAACATATTCCTCTTCATCTAATTCAACTAAATCTAAAAATTCAAATTTTACTTCTTCCCCATTCTCATCATTTAATACTATTATGTTCTCGTTTTCTAATTCTTCTAAGTTTTCGTCCATTAATAATTCTCCCTTCATTTATTTATATTTTAATATTAATATCAAAGTTATAATATAACACTTAATCTTTTTTTGCAAGACTTTTATATTATTTAACTAAATTTAATGTTATAGAGTTGTCTCTTAATAATTATCTATCTTGTTTATATACGTTTCTAAAATATACACTGCAGATATAGTATCCACTATATTTCTTTTTTTATTCTTATTTATATTTAAAAAATTCATCGTTTTGTGTGCAGCAACTGTTGTAAGTCTTTCATCTACTGTCTCTATTTTTATAGTATTATATTTGCATTTTAATTTATTAATAAATTGTTCTGTTTTTTCTGCTCTTTCACTTTTAGTTCCATCCATATTAAATGGCATTCCTACTACAAAAGTATCTATTTCATACTTTTCTAATATCTCATCAATTCTTTTTAATACAACTTTATCAATTCCAGTTCCATTTGAATGTATTGTTTCCAAGCCTTGAGCAGTTATATTTAAAGCATCTGTTATTGCGATTCCAACTCTCGCATCTCCATAATCAATTCCTAATTTTCTCATTTTTTACTCATCAATTCCTATATAATATTTTACCATTTTTTCTAATAACTCATCTCTTTCTATTAGTCTGATTTTATTTCTTGCATCTTTGTGACTTGTAATGTATGTAGGATCTCCTGATAATATATACCCTACTAATTGATTTATTGGATTATATCCTTTTTCTACTAATGCTTCATATACTTCTTTTAATATGATTTTAGCATTATTATTTTTCTCTTTTTCTACTTTAAAATTCATCGTTTTATCAAAATCCATAGTATAATCCTCCCTATTTTATATATTATTTATTTCACTTTCATTTTTATCTGCATTATCTAAATAATCTTCTAATTTTTTAAGAACTTCTTCTAGTCCTGTTCCTTTATAATATGAAGCTACAACAAAATTTAATCTTGGTAATGCTACTTGTGGCTTTTTATTTTTCTTGTTTTTTATTTGTGCATTTTCTTCAATATCTATTATTTCAACATCTTCTTCTAATGATATTTGTAAATTCTCAATTTGTTGCTTTACATCATTTAAAAATTCAGCAACACTTTCTATTTCTACTCCTGAAAACGCAATTACAAATTTTGGACCCATATATCTTATAAAAATATAATTTTCAGATATATTCTGCTTTATGTGATCTGCAACACGTATAATTACTTCATTACCTAATTTTCTTGAGTATTGTTCATTTATTTGTCTAAGATTTGTTATTTCAAACATACATATTGTTGACATTGTATATTGATCTATTTTCTTTTTACCTTCACCATATAAATATTCTTCTGAATACAATCCAGTAAATAGGTCTTTCTTTACTATTGATTCTAAAGTTTGTTGATGTACTACTGTTTTTAATATTGTAACAATATTATCTTTTACTATTTCTAATATAGATGTATCTACATTATCAAAATCATGTGGTACTCCACTTTCTATAATCCAATATCCTATATAAACATTGTCTATATATAGAGGGAAAAATATTGCAGATTTGGCTCTACCAAATTCCATTTTTTGATATGGCAATCTCTCACTTTCATGATTAACAGTCACATATTTAGGTGTTGCTGTAGATATGCTGTCTTTAAACATGCTAACTTCATGTAATGCTTTTAACGCCTCCCAATGCTTTTGGTCAACATTAGAAGCTTTAACAGTATATTCTGATCCATCAAATACAACTATTGTAGAATATTTTATTTCATATTTTTCTATTAGAATTTCATTTATTTTCTTTATTTTTTCTTCGACTGCTGAATATTCACCTATTGTATTCATGAAATCTTGTAATACATTAAGATTAGTAATTCTCTGATTCATATTATTAAATGTTTGTATTTTTTTATGTATTGAAACATTGTATATTACTAATATTATTATTACAACTATTAATATTGCAACTATTGCTATTGCCAATTCTTATCCCTCCTACTTTAATAATTTTGTTTCATTTGGCTTAAAGTATTATTCATGCTTGATGAAAATCCATTTGGATTATAATTTTGTGTGTTTGGCTTGTAAGTTCCTTTTCCAGATACTAAAGGATATATCATATTTGCTACTTGTTTTAAATATTGTATAAATGTTTTAGAATATCCTTTTAGAGATATTTCACAATTTACTAATCCTTCTAAATATCTTGTATAAACATCCTCTTCAAATGGTAATATCACATACTTAGCCATATTTCTATCAAATAGCTCTGTCATAAATGACATAGCTGGATCATTATAAAATGCCATTCCTCCAATTATTGTTTTTTCTGTTACACTTCTCACTCTTGTAAATTTATTAATTATTATTCTTATTTTTCTTTCATCTAATATGTTTTTTGCCTTAAGATCTCTTAAAAACGCTGTTAATGGTTGTATAGTTAATACATCCATAGATTGTACTAAATATATCTCTTGAGAATCCTTAAAATATTCTTGTGGTGTTTCAAAATCACAATCTATTAATACTACAGAATGATTTTTAACTAATGTCTCTAATATTGGCCCTGAATTTTTTATAGTATTATTTGAATCTGGTAATGATGTATAAACAGTTAAATTTTGATTAACTTTTATTCCATTAGATGTGCCTTCTACTAATTTTTCAACACTTGATACTGCAATTTTTCTTAAGTCTTCTTCATTTTTTGTATATATATAATAAGAATTTCTGTTAGCTGTTGTATCTAATATAGCTGTATTTATTCCCATTGATGATAATTGCTGTGCTACATTATTTATAACAAATGATGTACCATTTTTACTTGTTCCTACAAAAGTAACTAATTTTTTGTCACCTGTTAATAAATTAGAAACATTTGAATCTGTAATATAATTATCATTATTTGAAGATGTTGTAGTAATTTCATTACTGTTATAACTTGAATAATTATTGTTAAAAGAATTTGAACTTTGTGTATTAAATGATGAATTATTATTTACAGAATAGTTATTTGAGTATGAGTTATCATTATAATTATTTGCATTGTTATAATTATTTTTATTGCCATAAATATTATTATCTTCTTCTATCTCATCAAATCCTGGTAACATACCATCTGAATCATCGCTATCAAATCCTGGTAATATATCATCTGAATCATCATCGCCAAATCCTGGTAATGTATTGTTTGAACTAGTATCATTATTAAATTCTGTAAACATATCATTTGAATCATCTTCGTCAAATCCTGGTAATATATCAGCATTTGTATTGTTATAATTTGTATTTTGCTCTGAAGATGTATAATCTTCAAAACCTGGAAAATCATTGTTTATATTTTCATTTCCGAAACCTGGTAATGTATCATTTACATTATTATAGTTTGAACTTGGTTGTTGTTGCATAGGTACATAATCTTCAAATCCTGGTAAAGCATCATCTTGTGTTTCTTTAACTACTGGCTCTTGCACTGTTTCTTGAGGCAATGGATTCTTTCTTGGTCTTCCTCTTCCTCTTTTAGGTTTTTGAGCTATTTCAGCTTCTGTAGGTAGTGGATTTTTCCTTGGTCTTCCTCTTCCCCTTTTTTGTGGTTGAACAACTGGTGTTGGAGTCTCATTTTCTTCAAAATAACTATCTAAATTTTGCATAGATTTTTGACTGTTAGGTTGAATATTATTTTGATTACTTGTATATGTATTATTTGTTTGTTGATTATTATATGTATTCATATTTGAATTGTTTACTTGTTGATTATTGTATGCACTCATATTTGAATTATTGGTTTGTTGGTTATTGTATGTACTCATGTTTGAATTATTGGTTTGTTGGTTATTGTATGCACCAATATTCGAATTATTTGTATAACTATTAACATTATTTGAATTATTAGTATAGTTATTTGTATTTAAATTATTATACTGATTTTTATTAGGTAAATTTTTAGTTAATCTTTTTACACTGCTTGCATTCATATTTGATGGGATTACGACTGGTTTCGTTAAATTTCCTTTTGTATTAGAATTTAACATTTTTCCTGTTATTCCTCTATCTCTTTTTGTTTCTTTATCACTTTTTCTTATTTGATTAGATACAGTACTATTAAATGACATTACTTTTTGGTACTTTGGAGATTGTTCTTCTAAAACTGCTTTTACATTTAATGGTAAAAATTTGCATATTATTCTTAATTGCTTATCATTGTATTGTGCTGCTATATTATCAAAGCTTTCCACATATCTTTCTTCTTGTCTTCCAAGTCTTTGATAATGTGCTAATATGTTTTGAATTTCCATTTCACTAACATCATTTTCGCTTTCTGATTGATAGGTAACATCTTCTGCATCTATTCTATAATATAGTTTTGCATCTTTTTTAATACGAGGTTTATATATTAATCTACAAACTTCATCTACACTTCTATCAGTACCTAAAATAGCATTATATATTCCTATTCCAAATAATTTAACTAGTATTTGTTCTCCTTTTGTTCTTCTATCACTACATATAAGAATTATTGGAATATCATTTCCTTGTGTATTTGAAGCTTCATCGCTTATACTATCTAGTCTCTCAAAAATAAATTTGTCCATTTGCTCATAACTAGAATTTGTAAATTGTTCTAAGTCTTCTCCTATAACTATTCTGTCATAAGATTTGTCTTTTTGTAATTCCTTTAATATCGCATTAAAATAATAAACATTTTTATAAGAAATTATTTCCTTATATTCCTTTTGATATTTCTTTACAATTTGTTCTGAAATACTTTCATTATTTACTGCAAATAAAACCTTCATTTGTTACCCCCTCCCAAATTTTACTATAATTGCAAAAGCTAATGGTAAAACTTGGCATATTATTAATATGGTTATGCTTGTAACCATTAAAGCAAGTCCTCTTTCTTGTGTATCTAATTTTCTAATACCAATTACATATTGATGTATAGCACTAATTGCTATTAGCAAAAAACATAATGGTATACTATATATTCTTACTAAATTTAATATATAGGCTGTTAAGCCGTATGCATCTGAGCCATATTTTTCTTTATAATCTTCTAAAGATTTTGCTGAATTTTCTTTTATTTGTATTAGCTGACTTTCAGTTTCTTCATCAATTATTTTATCTGTTGCATAAACATTGTTATTTATAAACAATCCAAAAAATAACATAACTAGTGTGATTATTGCTATAATAACTGCTGTTTTTCTCATTTTCAGGCTCCTTTCCTTTTAAATTTATACCTATATATAATACAATAATATTGTAAAAATAGCAAGAAAATTATAGCAATTTTATAAAAATTTTCAAGTTTCCGTAAGAATGCATTTTATTTTATTAATAAATATACTAAAATAAGGTACTTCTTAATGAAGATACCTTATTAAAAACATTATAATTTATTATATAAATATTGCATATATTTATATACCGCATTAGCCCAATTTTTATCTGATGCATATCGTTTATTAATAGCACTTACTGAACTTCCAGAATAGTATTTTCCGCTAGCAGTTTGTCCATCGAATATTTTTGTTCCAGCAGGATTTATATAATATTTTACAAATACTCTAGAAACAAGATCTATACTTTCTGAATAATTCGAAAAATTATATGCTCCATTATATGGGTTTGAATCATAAGCTCCATATCCAAACAAATTACATTTATTTTGTGATATTCTTGATGTTCCCCATGCGCTTTCATGAATACCTACTGCTGCAACAAATATACCATTAATATTATACTGTTTTTCTGCATAATAGAAATATTCAGCATTATTTATAAATATTTTATTTTTGTCTTTATCATCTGTCAAAACCTTTTTAAACTGCTCTAATGATAATCCACTTGGTTTATTTAATGGCATGTTAAAACTTAATTTTGATATTAATTGTGCTTTATTTAATCCTCCATATGACTGTTCATTTTCTTGTGCTGTTGCATTAGGATTTATGTACGTCATACATTCAGATTTGACCCATCCAGTAATTCCATCTGCAGATATTCTATACCATTCTCCTTGAACCTCCAATAATTTAGCTTCTGTGTTTTTTAATATAGTTGATATTTTTTGGCTTTCTAGATTATTTTCTAACATAACAGACAATCTATCTGAAGTAACATATAAAATATCTCCTACCTTTACTTTATAATTACTTGCATAATTAGCTGACCCTATCTCTACTACTTTATTTACTGAAGCTTTTACTACTTTAGCACCAATTTGATTTTCGCTAATAACTTCATCATTATCGTAGACTTTTTGTATAGAAATTTCTTGAACTCCATTTCTTCCTTCTTGTACTACTTGAATCATACCTTTAGGTAATTCTTCATTATTTTTATATGTAGTAATATATTCTAATTCTTCTTTTTGTGTTGTAATCTCTTCTCTTGTACCAATGTTTTTTGTGTTTTTTTCTATTATTTTATCTATATCAACCAATTCAGCATTACTAAATTTAATCATTTCTGTAGTTTCTTTACTTGATGTAGCAAAAGAAACCTGTTTATTGGTATATAAGTAATATATTAAAATAGTACTGAATATAATTATACTAATTGGTATTACTATAATTTTTTTACTTAGTTTTTTATCTTTTGATTTCATTTTTACCACCTAAAATTATTGTAATATTTATGTTGATTTTTGTCAATTTAAATTTATGGAATTTTTTATTTTCTATTGATTTACTTTGCTTTTTATAATATATTATATTTACAAGTATAGATAGAAAATATCCGAAGGGAGGATATACTAGTTTTTCTAGTATTATATTACTATGAAAAAAAGGAACATTATAATTTCTTTTATTTTTATACTTTTATCTACTTTTCTTATTTTTTTACTACTAGTTTTTTTTAGAAAATATAAAAATAAGACAAGCTTTGAAAGTAATATTTTAGAAATTGCTAATAAAAATACTAATTCAATATTTTCAATTGATAATATAACTTTATTTTCAAGTTGCAATGCAGATACAAGTATAAAAACCAATTCGAATTTCACATTAGATAACTTATATCAATATACCGATATTGCTATCTTTATAAATAATAAAAGCACCTTAAAAGATTTAACTTCTGAAAATACTTTAAAAGAAGTTTATATTGATAATATTAATTTTTCAAAACATCCTGAGCAAGGAACTCCAGAGTTATTTTATAAAAACATTAATAGCTTTTCAAAACCAGAATTTGAAAAAGATAATAAAATTGAAAACAATTTAAATTTAGGAATAACTTCTGAAGATAACATAGATTATAATAGTCCAACTTTATATAATAATTGTGCTAATCCCATTACCTTAAGCTATATAAATAATAATATAAAGACAAATTATGTATTAAATACAACAAATCCCATTACATACGACGGATCCCTTCTAAAAAAATGTAATATTTTATTAGATTCAATTACTTGTGATATTAGTTTTGATATTTTTATAACTAATAATTTAGACCAAAAGTATAAATGTCCTATATGTATTAGCATACCTTTGGAACAAGGCTCTAATTCAATATATAATGGGAACATTAAAATAAAAGATACAAATACTCATGTTTTCTATAGATACGATTAATAGGAGGATTTAAAATTGAAAAAAAACACACCAATTTATAAAATATTACAAAAAAAATACCATCATACAGAACCTGTGACAGACTTTAAAGATATGTTGTATCGTTCTTCAAGTATATACAAAGATAGAACAGCTTTTAAATTAAAAGACAAAAACGATAATATCATCAACATTACATATGAAAAATTTAAAAATGATGTTGTCTGTTTAGGTACATCATTAATAAAAAAAGGATTTAAAAATAAGCACATATGTGTAATAGGTCAAAACAGTTACAATTGGGCAGTTTCATACTTAGCAGCTTCAATAGTAGGAATTGTTGTTCCAATTGATAAAGAATTACATTTTGAAGATGTTTCTAATTTCATGAATATTTCAGAATCAGTTTGTATATTAGGAGATAACAAATTTCTAAATAATTTACATGAAAATATGTCATATATAACTAATAAATCAACACTATTTATTAGTTTTGAAAAATCCAAAATTTTTTCTTATTTTAACGACTTTTTATGTGAAGGACAAGCTTTATTAAATAATGGAGATACATCTTTTGATGAAATAAAAGTTAATCCAGATGAAAATAAAATATTATTATTTACATCTGGCACTACAGGCAATGCAAAAGGTGTGTGCTTATCACATAAAAATATATGCTCTAATATATTATCAATTTACGGAATAGTAAAAGTTAAAAGATCAGACTTATTCTTTTCTGTTTTACCTTTACACCACACATATGAATGTACTATAGGATTTTTGTTACCAATATATAGTGGTGCAAGTATTGCTTATTGTGAAGGATTAAAATACATTTCTAAAAATATTAATGAATATCATCCTTCTGTTATATTATGTGTTCCTTTACTTTTAGAAAATATGCATAAAAAAATTATAAAAACACTAAATTCCTCTTTACCAAAAAAATACTGTAAAACAAATAATGAAAATCCATTTAATAATTTACCTTTTTATCTTAAACCTATTGTAAAAAGCAAAGTTAACAATTCACTTGGAGGACGTTTAAGATTATTTATAGTTGGAGCAGCACCTTTAAATCCTGACATTACTATAGATTTCGAAAATTTAGGATTAAATAGTTTACAAGGATATGGATTAACCGAATGTTCTCCTCTAGTTGCAGGAAATACAGACTTTTTCCATAGGAATGACTCTGTTGGGCTTCCAATTCCAAATGTAGAATATAAAATTGATAATCCTGATAAATTCGGAATTGGTGAAATAATAGTAAAAGGTCCTAATGTAATGCTTGGATATTTTAATGATCAAAAAGCAACTTCAAAAGCTATAGTAGATGGGTGGTTTCATACTGGAGACTTAGGAAAAATCGATAGAGATGGATATTTATATATAACTGGTAGATGTAAAACAGTAATAGTAACCAAAAACGGAAAAAATATATATCCTGAAGAAGTTGAACAATATCTAAACGATAATCCTCTAATATCAGAATCATTAGTACTAGGAATACACCATGATGATAATAACGAAACATATGTAAATGCTCAAATATTTCCTAATATAACAGCAATAACTGAATATTTAAAAGGAACAGTACCTACAAAAGAAGAAATTAAAAAAATCATGTCAGATGTAATAAAAAGTGTAAACAGCAAACTACCTAATTATAAACATATAAAAAGTTTTGGAATTAGAGACGAAGAATTTGAAAAAACAACAACTCAGAAAATAAAAAGATTTGGAAATAATACAAAAATTGATAAATAATTTTAAGAATAAATCGGAAAGCCTTAATATTAGTATGATTCTAACTTTACTCTTTGGCTTTCCGTTAATTTGTTCGTGTGCCAAATTTATGAAATAAATTTGTGTACTATAATTTTCTATAATAGGAAGTCAGTATGATTTTACTATTATAGAACTAAAAAAACAGAGTAAACTAGCTTTTTACTCTGCTTTTTTAGCTTTTATCATTAAGCTTTTAATCATTATTTTTAATAATTTTCTGCCTTTATTTCAAAATATGCTTTAGGATGTGCGCATACAGGACAAACTTCTGGAGCTTGTTTTCCAATAACAATATGTCCACAATTTCTGCATTTCCAAATTCTGTCTCCATCTTTACTAAATACTAAATCTCCTTCAACATTTTCTAATAATTTTTTGTATCTTTCTTCATGCTCTTTTTCTATTTTTCCTACTTCTTCAAATAAGTATGCAATTTTATCAAATCCTTCTTCTCTTGCTTCTTTTGCAAATGTTTCATACATATCTGTCCACTCGTAATTTTCTCCTTCTGACGCAGCTTTTAAATTTTCTGTTGTTGTTGGTATTTCTCCACCATTTAATAATTTAAACCATATTTTTGCATGTTCTTTTTCATTAGCTGCTGTTTCTTCAAATATAGCTGCTATTTGTTGATATCCTTCTTTTTTAGCTTTGCTTGCAAAATATGTATATTTATTTCTTGCTTGTGATTCTCCTGCAAATGCTTCCATTAAATTTTTTTCTGTTTTTGTTCCTTTTAATTCCATAATTCTTTACCTCCTAATTTTTACTATACGCATTATAACATATTTTTATCTTTTTGCAATAATTTTTTGTTAAAATTTTAATACTATTTTAGTTAAAAGTATATGTCTTTACTCCATTTTGATTAACCTGAATTCCATTGCCATTATTACTTTTTATTCCTAATCTATTTATAACATTTTCATAATTATATTTACAATTTAAAGTCTCATTTTCAAAATATAACTCAAACATTTCTGATTCACTCTCTATTAATTCTACTAATTTCTTATTAAATACTTGTCTGTTATTTTGAGTTTCTTCTAATGTTAATCTCTCTGCTTCTGAACCATCATCTATCATTTTAAATAAGTAACCCTTCTCTGAATATAATTCTATTGAATCTAAGATACTATTAATAATTGCATTTGGACTATATCCAAAATATTTTATAACATTTGTTGCTGTAGGAGGGGCATTTTCTATGTCAGTATTTCCAGATATATATAACTTATTTCCATTATTATCATAATGTCCAACATCAATTCCACCATCTGACACTGC
>CAOPQH010000016.1 GCA_948505485.1 uncultured Clostridia bacterium | reverse complement strand
TCTATCTTCAATTACTTTCGACCGCTCATCTTCATAATTTTATATATTATTTCTTATGTCAATAGGTGTCAATAGGGACGGGGATATTTGACATAGAAATTGTATGCAAATTATTTTAAATTTAAACTTTTATAAACTTATTTTGTGATTTCGTATTGATAAATCACAAAATTTGATATATAATGCAAAAGTAAGTATTTTCACCAAGGAGGATTAGAATTGAAAGTAGAGATAAGTCCAAAAGTTAAAGAAATATTAGAATGGATATATTGTATAATAATTGCAGTTGTACTTGCAATGTTAGTAAGATTTTATATAGGAACTCCAACAATAGTAAAACAACCATCTATGTACCCAACATTAAAGGAAAATCAAAGATTGTGGCTTAATAGATGGGGAAGAACAATACATAAATTGCCACAAAAGGGAGATATAATAACTTTTGAGGCACCAAGTGAAACATATTTAACAGAAGAAGATATACAAAAAGGTATAGTTACTGCTCAATATGAAGATGAACCAAATGGTATATTTTCTAAATTTTCTTACTATGTTTTAGAAGTTAATAAAACAAGTTATATAAAAAGAGTAATTGCATTACCAGGAGAACATGTACAAATAAAAAATGGAAAAGTATATATAAACGAAGAAGAATATAAAGAAGACTATTTACAACCCGGAGTAGTTACAGACATGTCTAGAGGAGAAATGTCAGATTTTATAGTACCAGAAAATTGTATATTTGCTATGGGAGATAATAGAACAAAAAGCACAGATTGTAGAGCATTTGGTTGTATACCATTAGATAAAATAGAAAGTAAAGTATTAATACGTTTTTGGCCATTGAGTTTATTTGGTAAGGTGGAATAATAGTGTTTGAAAAAATATTAGGGAATGATTTAATAAAAGAAAATTTAATTAAATCGGTAAAATCAAGTAAAATATCACATAGTTATTTGTTTACAGGAATAGATGGTATAGGCAAAAGAATGATTGCAAAAGAATTTGCAAAAATGTTAATGTGCTTAAATGAAATTAAATATTGCAATAATTGTAAATCATGTATAGAATTTGATACAAATAATAATCCTGATTTTTTTTATATAGAACCTGATGGAAATAGTATCAAAATAGAACAAATAAGAGACTTACAAAAAAAAGTTTGGGAAAAACCAATAATATCAAATAAAAAAATTTTTATAATCGATAATTCAGATAAAATGACAGTAGAAGCTCAAAATTGTTTATTAAAAACGTTAGAGGAGCCACCTGAATATATAACTATTATTTTGATAACATCAAATGAAAATAAATTGTTAACTACAATAAAATCAAGATGTATGAAAATTAGTTTTAATAAAATATCGGATAAAGATATAAAAGAATATTTAGATGTACAATTTGGTAAATTAGATATTAGTAATGATATTATAAAAATTGCCAATGGAAGTATAGGAAAAGCCATAAATATAAAAGATAAAGAGGACTTATATTTATCTATAAATTTATTGATTAAAGAATTAAAAGATAGTAAAAATGTACTAAATATTATTAAAAATGCAGAGTTTTTATACAAAGGAAAAGAAGAAATATATGAGATTTTAGAATATATAAATATATTGTTGTTAAATAGTAAAAATATAAAATTAATAAATTGTATTAGTATAATTGAGGAGACTAAGAAAAGGTTAAAATCTAATGCTAATTATGATATGAGCATAGATAATATGTTATTTAACATATGGGAGGAAGTTAATGAAAAAAATAGTAGGAGTTAGATTTAAAAAATTAGGTAAAATATATTTTTTTGATCCAAAAAAACTTAATATTAACAAAAATGATAAAGTAATTGTAGAAACTGCACAAGGAGACGAATTTGGAGAAGTGTTAATTGCTAATAGGCAGATTGATGAAACAAAGTTAACAACACCATTAAAAAGAGTAATAAGAATAGCAACAGAAAAGGATAATAAGCACTACGAAGAATGTAGAAAGAAAGAAAAAGAAGCCTTTGAGGTCTGTTTAAAAAAGATAAAAGAATATGGATTAGAAATGACTTTAACAGAAGTTGAGTATAAATTTGACAATAGTAAAATATTGTTTTATTTTACAGCAGATGGAAGAGTAGATTTTAGAGAATTAGTAAAAGATTTGGCAAGTATTTATAAAACAAGAATAGAATTAAGGCAAATAGGAGTAAGAGATGAAGTAAAAAGAATAGGTGGAAATGGAGTTTGTGGTAGAGAATTATGTTGTTGTTCGTTTTTAAGTGACTTCGACGCTGTATCAATAAAAATGGCAAAAGAGCAAAATCTTTCATTAAATTCTGCTAAAATATCAGGAAATTGTGGTAGACTTATGTGTTGCTTAAAATATGAGCAAGATGTATATGAAGAAAAATTAAATAAATTACCTAATATAGGAGCAATAGTCAAAACAGAAGATGGAGAAGGCGAAGTAGATAGAATAGAGACATTAAAAGAAAATATTAGAGTAAAGTTTAAAGATGGAGAAGGTTATTTTTATAAAAAATATAATATAAAAGATGTTAAAGTAATAAAAGATATAGAAAAACATGAAGCAGAAGAAAATTTAGAAGAATTAATTAATGATTAATTATAATATATATAGAAATAGAAGAAATATGAGAGGTGGTGAGAGATATGGCATATAAAATAACAGACAAATGTATTTCATGTGGAGCTTGTGCAGCAGCTTGCCCAGTAGGTTGTATATCACAAGGTGAAGATAAATTTGTAATTGATGAATCAGCTTGTATAAGTTGTGGTACATGTGCTGGCGTTTGCCCAACTGATGCACCAGTTGAAGAATAAAAATTAGCCCTGCATTTGCAGGGCTAATTTTTATTCTTTATTTGTTATTTCTTCTAAATCTAATAATTCTTGCCATCTTTTATCAACTTCATTTTGGAATTCTTCGATCATCCATTCATTTCCCGGTTTAAACATATGCTTAAATCGTTTTTGAGGTTTTAGAAATTCCTCAATTGGAAGTTTTTTTACAGGCTTATAAGTTATTTTATATTTACCATCAACAACTTCGTATAAAGGCCAATAACAAGTTTCTACTGCTAATTTGTTTATAGCCATTAAATCCTCAGTTGGATATCCCCAACCTCTAGGACATGGAGATAGTACATTTAGGAAGGTAGGTCCTTCTGTGTATATTGCCTTTTCAGATTTTTCATATAAATCCTTAAAGTTATTTACAGCTATTGTTTGAGCAACATATGGTAAATGATGAGCTACCATTATTTGTGCTAAATCTTTTCTAGATTGCATTTTACCAGGTATAACTTTTCCGGCTGGTGATGTTGTGGTATCTGCAAATCTTGGCGTAGCAGAAGAACGTTGGATACCAGTATTCATATAAGCTCCATTATCATAGCAAACATAAGTCATATCATGACCTCTTTCCATTGCTCCAGATAAACTTTGAATACCTATATCATAAGTACCACCGTCACCACCAAATGCTATAAATTTTGTATGTTCATCTTTTGGTAATTTACCTTGTCTTTTTAAAGATTTATAAGCAGCTTCAACACCTGATTCTGTTGCAGCAGCACATTCGAATGCTGTATGTATAAAAGAATCTGTCCAAGCTGTATATGGATAAATAAAAGTAGAAACCTCCATACATCCTGTTGCATTTGCAATTACAGCATGGTCTTCTTCTTTTAATGCTCTTAATATCATTCTTGCAACTGGAGGAGCACCACAACCAGCACACATTCTATGACCTGATGTAAATCTAGAAGGTTTATTTGCAACTATTTCTTTTAAATTATATGCCATTTTTATCAGTTCCTTTCTATATATAATTTATTGTTGTCTTAATCCTAAATATCTATAAGGATTATCAACATTTCCAGTTTTAGCTATTTCTTGTAAATCTGTATACACAGAGTTTATCATATCTGTAGTAGTATCTCTGCCACCAATACCATAGATATAGTTTACCATTGGTACTTGTTTTTTATTTGTATACATACTTGATGTAACGTCTTCAAACAATGCACCACCAATAGCATTTAAAGAATCAGATTTATCTAATACTGCAACTGCTTTTAAATGTGAAAGAGCTTTAGCAATTTCTTCAGCAGGGAATGGTCTAAACATTCTAACTTTTAGTAATCCAGCTTTAATTCCTTTATTTCTTAATTCATCTACTACAAATTTTGTCGTTCCTGCAGTAGAATTCATACAAACTATAGCAATTTCTGCATCTTCTAATTTATATTCCTCGAAGAAAGAATATTTTCTTCCTGTTATTTTTTCGAATTCTTCTGAAACTTCTTTAATAACTTTTTTTGCATTCTTCATTGCCTCAGCTTGTTGTACCTTATGTTCAAACAAATATGCTTGTAAATCAAGAGGTCCAACTGCTATTGGCTCTTTTTTATTTAGTAAATAATGTTCTGGTTTATATGTACCTACAAATTCTTTAACTTTATCATCTTCAATTAATTCGATATTTTCAATTGAATGTGAAGTAATAAATCCATCTTGACATACCATTAATGGTAATAAAACATCTTTGTGTTCAGCGATTCTATGAGCCATAATTAAATTATCATAAGCTTCTTGATTGTTTTCAGAAAATAACATTATCCATCCAGAATCTCTAACACCCATTGCATCTGAATGATCATTATGTATATTTAATGGACCAGAAACAGCTCTATTTACTAATGACATAACTATAGGAAGTCTTAAACTAGAGGCTATATAAATCATTTCCCACATTAAAGATAAACCATTTGCAGAAGTAGCTGTCATAGCTCTAGATCCAGCAGCTTCTGCACCTATACAAGCACTCATTGCACTATGCTCACTTTCAACTGCAACAAATTCTGTATCAACAGTTCCATTAGCAACAAAAGTTGAAAAATATTGAGGAATTTCTGTTGAAGGTGTAATAGGAAATGCAGCAACAACATCAGGATTAATTTGTTTCATAGCAATTGCGGAAGCTTCATTACCACTCAATCTTTCTCTAATACTCATTTATTCAGAACCCTCCTCTCTCATTTCGATAGCACCAAAAGGACATACCTTAGCACAAACACCACATCCTTTACAATAATCGAAATCAAAATCTTTTCTATTTAATGATTCTTTACAAACAGGGATTGCATTTTCAGGGCACACAGGGAAGCACATACCGCATTGTTTACACTTATCTTCTAAAAAAACAGGGCGAATACTTCTCCAGTCACCAGTTTTAAAATTTTGGGCATTTCCTGCTTCATAAATATTTCCACCTATTGTTAATTTTTCCATAGGTGTATTTTTATTTATATTAGACATACTTATTCTCCTTTCTTATATGTAGATGTCAGTGAAATAGATTTAAATGTCTGATTTCTGACTTTCGACATCTGACCTCTAACTTCTAAATTTTTTTAACTTCTTTTAATGCTAATTCTAAAGCTTTCATATTTCCATCTATTACTTCAGGTTTTTTAGCAAATTTGTGTTTAAAGGAACTTTTCATATCCTCAAGTAAATCTTCATCACTCATAATTCCGCTTACTTTTACTATTGCTGCAAGCATAGGTGTGTTTGGAAAGTATTTTCCTAAAGCATCTATAGAAATTTTTCTTGCATCTATTGTATATATGTTACCAGAGTAATTTTTTAAAGTTTTTCTTAAATAATCTGCAGATTTTGTAGTATTTATAATTATAGCTCCATCTTGTTTTAGTCCTGATGTAACATCTACAGTTTCTAATAATGTATCATCTACTACAACAACGTAATCTGGTTCATAAATATTACTATGAACAGTAATAGGATTGTCACTTATACGGTTGTATGCAGTAATAGGTGCACCCATTCTTTCAGGGCCATATTCTGGAAAACCTTGTATGTATTTTCCTGTATTAAAAGCAGCATCGGCAAGCAATAATGAGGCTGTTTTAGCACCTTGACCGCCTCTACCATGCCATCTGATTTCAATTAGATTTTTCATTATAAAGTAGCCTCCTTTTTTAATTTTATATATATGACAAGTATATGATTATTTAATGCTAATGTCAATAGAATAGAGTATGAAAAAATAGAAGATGATTTTAATTTATTCTATAGCACTTGTTTTTTTTGAATTAACAGTATATAATAAATCAGAAATTGAAATGAGGAGATGAGTACATGAAAGTAAGTAAAGAAGAGATTTTACATATTGCAAATTTAGCACATCTTAATTTAAAAGAAGAAGAAATTGACACATATATATTACACTTACAAGATATTTTGAATTTTGCAAATATTGTAAATAATGCACCTGTAGAAAATTTAGATATAACCATTGGTGCAAATGAAGCAAAGAATGTATTTAGAAAAGATGAAATAAAAATATTTGAAGATAATGAGGCATTATTACAAAATGCTATAAATCCAGAGCAAAATATGTTTAAAATACCAAAAGTTCTTTAAGCCGTTAACGAAAATGTCTAGTAGGCATTTGAGTGTTACGGATTAAAGATGCATAGATTTAGTATTTGTTAGTGAACGAAGCCCTTAGGCTGAGAGAACATACAAATAATTAATCGTAGCTTTTTTAAGCAAAGTGTGCTGATATTATGGATAAAAGGAGAGATTTATGAATATAGGAGTAGATTTTGATGATGTTATAGTAAATCAATATGAACCATATTTTGCTTATGCACAAAAATATACAACAGAAGAATTAAAAAGAGAGTCAATTATAGAAGATAAAGGTGACATTGCTAGTTCTTGTTATTGCACTTTTATGCATAATTGGACACAAGAAGAGGAAGATAGTTTTTGGAAAAAGTATTGTAAAATAATTGATAGACAAGCTAAATTTAAAACATTAGCAAAAGAAACCATAGAGCAATTACGACATGATGGACATAAGATTATAATAATATCAACAAGAGAAGGAATCGAAGAAAAAATAGCAAATGAGCAGTTGGAAAAAGAAAATATTATAGTAGATAAAAAGATATTTGGTGCATATGAAAAAGGAAAAGTAGCAAGGGAAAATAATATAGATTTATTTATAGATGATAATTATAAGCATTGTAAAGCAGTGGCTAGCTTAGGAATAAAGACATATATAATGGATGCGAGATTTAATAGAAATATATCTGATAATAATATTGAAAGAGTATATTCATGGTCGCATTTGTATTATAAAATAAGCAAATTAGATAAAAACTAAAATCATAGTCGCCAAGCTACCTGTGTATAGGACGTTTTCGTTTTCGTCAGGCTCAAACGAAAAGTGCTATACACACGCGTGGCTTCTCTACAATATTGAAAAGTGCTATTACTATGTGCGACTATTTAAAAATTATAAATTATTAGGAGGATTTTGATATAATGAATATTACAGATTTAACAGTTCACGAGTTGCAAGAAAAATTAAAAAATAAAGAACTTACAATTACAGATATTACAAGAGCTTATACTGATAGAATTAAAGAAAAAGATCCAGAGGTACAAGCTTTTGTTACTATTTTAACAGATGAGGCATTAAAGCAAGCCCAAGAAGTACAAGCTAAAGTTGAAAGTGGAGAGATAACAGGAGAGTTTGCAGGTATTCCAATAGGTATAAAAGATAATCTTTGTACAAAAGGAATAAAAACAACATGTGCTTCAAAAATGTTGGAAAATTTTGTATCACCATATGATGCAACAGTTATTGAAAAATTGAATAAAGAAAATATGATAGATTTAGGTAAATTAAATATGGATGAGTTTGCAATGGGTGGGTCTACTGAAACGTCTTATTTTGCAAAAACAAAAAATCCTTGGAATTTAAATAGAGTGCCAGGAGGATCTTCAGGAGGAAGTGCAGCAGCAGTAGCAGCAAATATGGTACCATGGGCATTAGGAAGTGATACAGGAGGGTCAATAAGGCAACCATCAAGTTTTTGTGGAGTTGTTGGTCTAAAGCCTACTTATGGATTAGTTTCAAGATATGGATTAGTAGCATTTGCATCATCATTAGACCAAATAGGTCCAATTACAAAAGATGTTACAGATAGTGCAATGCTTTTAAATTTAATTGCAGGATACGATGAAAAAGATACAACTTCTGTAAATTTAGAAAAGAAGGATTATACAAGGGCTCTGAAAAATGATGTTAAAGGATTAAAAATAGCAGTTCCTAAAGAGTTTTTTGGAGAGGGCATTAATGAAGAAGTAAAAAGTAAATTGTATGAAGCAATTGAAAAATATAAGGAATTAGGAGCAGAGGTAAAAGAAATATCTTTAGATATAGCACAATATGCTTTGGCTACATATTATATAATTGCTTGTGCAGAAGCAAGTTCTAATTTAGGTAGATTTGATGGAATAAGATATACATATAGAACACCAGAATTTAAAGATTTAAAAGAAATATACAAAAAAACAAGAAGTGAAGCATTTGGTCCAGAAGTAAAAAGAAGAATTATATTAGGTACATATGTGCTTTCATCAGGATATTATGATGCTTATTATAAAAAAGCACAACAAGTTCGTACACTTGTAACAAATGAATTTAATAAAGTATTTGAAAAATATGATGTTATACTTACACCAACATCACCAACAGTTGCATTTGGAATAGGAGAAAAATCAAACAATCCACTAGAGATGTATTTAGCCGATATTTGTACAGTATCTGTAAATATTGCAGGACTTCCAGGAATTTCAATTCCATGCGGAGTAGATTCAGAGGGAATGCCAATAGGCATGCAATTAATAGGGAATAAATTCTGTGAGGAAACTATATTAAATGTAGCATATACTTATGAACAAGCAACAAAATTTAGAGAAAATTATAGACCAGAGTTTAAAGGAGGTGTCAAATAATGTCAAGAGATGATTATGAAATAGTAATGGGACTTGAAGTGCATGCAGAGCTTTCAACAAAGACAAAAATATTTTGTTCATGTCCAACAGAATTTGGAGCAGAGCCTAACACACATACTTGTCCAATATGTATGGCGATGCCAGGAACATTACCTGTGTTAAACGAAAAGGTTGTAGAATATGCAGTAAAGGCAGGATTAGCAACAAACTGTGAAATATCAAGAAATAGTAAAAATGATAGAAAAAATTATTTTTACCCAGACTTACCAAAAGCATATCAAATTTCTCAATTTGATAAACCACTATGTGAGGAAGGATATGTAGAAATAGATACTAAAGATGGTAAAAAGAAAATTAGATTAGAAAGAATTCATATAGAAGAAGATGCAGGAAAATTAAATCATGATGAATTTGGTGGAGGAAGTTTAGTTGATTTAAACAGGGCAGGAGTTCCTTTAATAGAGATAGTTTCAAAACCAGATTTACGTAGTAGCGAAGAAGTAGAATTATATTTAAGAAAGTTAAAATCAATATTAGAATATATAGAAGTATCAGACTGCAAAATGCAAGAAGGTTCATTAAGAGCGGATGTTAATGTATCTGTAAGAAAAAAAGGAGATACAAAACTTGGAACTCGTACAGAAATGAAAAATATGAATTCTTTCAGAAGTATTGTAAGAGCTATAGAATATGAAGTAGAAAGACAAATTGATGTAATTGAAGATGGTGGAAAAATAGAACAAGAAACATTAAGATGGGACGATGTGTCAGGAAAAACATTTTCAATGAGAGATAAAGAAGATGCACAAGATTATAGATATTTTCCAGATCCAGATTTAGTTGCTATAAAATTATCAGAAGAATATATTGAAAATATAAAAAATAGTTTACCAGAATTACCAGAAAGCAGAAAAGAAAGATATTTAAATGAATTTGGTTTATCTCAAAAAGATGCAAACACAATAACAGCATCAAAATATTTATCAGATTTATTTGAAGAAGCAACAAAAATATGTGGTAATGCAAAAGCAGTTAGTAACTGGATAATATCAGATATATCTAGAATATTAAATGAAACAGAAATGGATCCAATAGAAATACCATTTGATAGTAAACAATTAGCAGGACTTGTAATGTTAATTGAAAAAGGAACAATAAGTTCAAGCATAGGTAAAAAAGTATTAGAAGAATTATTTGAAAATCCGAAAGATCCAGAAGAAATAGTTAAAGAAAAAGGTTGGGTACAAATATCAGATGAAGGTGCAATAAAAGAAGTTGTGCTAAAAATAATAGATGCGAATCCACAATCTGTTGCTGATTATAAAGCAGGGAAGGATAAAGCTGTAGGATTTTTAGTAGGACAAGCAATGAAAGAAACAAAAGGAAAAGCAAATCCACAAATGCTTAATAAGATGTTTGTTGAGGAGTTAAAAAAATAGTAAGTGATTTATATCCGCCAAGCTACCTGGTGATAGGACATTTTCGTTTTCGCAGGCTCAAACGAAAAGTGCTATCACCACGCGTGGCTACTCTACAAATTTAAAAGGTGCTATACACACGCGTGACTACTCTATATTTTAAAAGTGCTATCACTACGCATGACTTCTCTACAATTTATTTATGCTATTGATTTTTTTAAATAATCCATAACTAAGGCACATACTATAAATTCAATTCCAAAAATCGTACTTAATTTAAATATTGATAATCCTATGTAATATAAAAATGGAGAAAAATTAAATGCTTCATATGTAAATAATATTAAAACTGAAAGTATGCATAAGGCAAAGCAAAATATAAGTCCATATTTCATTATTTTTAAAGCTTTCTTATCTATACTATTAAAAGTTTCTAAAATTTTATTCATTATTATTCACCTCGTTATACTTAGTGTATAATTTAATGTTAGCATTTTAAAGAACTAAAAACAATGGAAATATGAGGAAACAAAAAAATCGTACTAAATTGTACGATTTCAATAAAAAACTATGCATAATCTTTTATTTTTTTTAATCAGCCTACTATTCTTCTTTAAGCAATAGCTGCATTTAATTTTTTTGATAAATTAGATTTTTTTCTAGCTGCAGTGTTTTTAACAATAACACCTTTTGAGCAAGCTTGATCAATTTTTTTAGTTGCTTCTGAAAATAAAACTTTTGCTTCATTAATATTTCCAGCTTCTATAGCTTGTTCAAATTTTTTAACAGCTGATTTATAACCAGATTTTATCATATTATTTCTTAATGTTTTCTTTTCAATAATTTTAACTCTTTTCTTTGCTGATTTAATATTTGGCATTTTATGCACCTCCTCTATGTTTAATAAACTATAACGCATAATATTGTATCATATTAATTATATTTTGACAAGTAAAATTTATAAAAATATGAAAAACTGTTAATTAAATAAAATTTCTTGATTAATAGGTAAAAATAAAATATAATATGTTTATCCTTTCACAAGGAAATCTTGAGGAAAGGAGGCAAAGCATAATGCTTTTTTTAAACTCTTACTAAAGATAATTGCTATTGTAGTTAATATTATTATTCTAGCAGGAGTAAATATTTGAAATAACAATACAGTAATACCAGTACTTTTAAGGATTAGTACTACTAAGTTGTTACCCTTTTATTACCCACCGAATAAGTCTTAATAGGTTTTAAAGTATAGGAAATAAAAAAAGAAATAATTATTTAAAAAATTATAGACATTTAAAAATAAATATTATAAAATGTTTATCATAGAAAGTAAGTTAAGCAGATGTGTGTGTTGCCTTCTACCTTGATTTCTTATCAAGAGTCAGGAGGTGAGGCTATGTTAGAAATATTAGCATTCCTATTTATAGGATTAATGGTATCAATAACAATTAATTTAGCCTTGCTATGTATTATATACATACAATGGGTAAATAGTCAGATAAAATAAAAAAAACACTACACATTTGCTCTGCATAGCGATGTGTAGTTAGTTCAATATATTTTGGGCAACCACATTTCTGTGATTACTTACTTTCTACTTCTATTATACTCTAAATTTATAAAAAAAGTCAAGGAAAATAATAGAATTTTTAGGAGGAATTTATATGGAAAATAGAGAAGTAAAACCCTTTACAATGTGGAGACATTTCAAAGGAGCTAAGTCATTTGTAATTACAATTGCTCAACATAGTGAAACAGGAGAAAAATTAGTAGTTTATCGTTGTATGGATAATAAAGGAAAAACAAATCATAAAGATGGTATTTATGCAAGACCATTAAATATGTTTTTATCTGAGGTAGACCATGAAAAATATCCAGATGTAACTCAAAAATATCGTTTTGAAGAAATTATAGATGAGTAAGTATATTTTTTCAACTAATTGTGAAATGAAATTGTTACCCTTTTGTTACCCACCGAATAAGTCGTGATAGGTTTTACTAAAAAAATTTATATATGAAATAGAAGAAATGTGTATAATTTTAATTTTGATGTAAGCTATACTCAATCTTTTAAAACTAGTATAAAATAAATTGAATATGATATTAAAGTATTTATTTCGCAAAATTATAAATATTTACTTTTTGCGAAATATAAGTACTATTTAGTAGACCAGTCATTTAAATTTGCTAAGTTAGGAACAAAGAATATTAATTATGGACGAGTATATGAAAATATTGTTGCTATAGAATTATTACGAAGAGGTTATGAAATTTATGTAGGAACTTTATATAACAAAGAAGTAGATTTTGTTGCAATGAAAAGAAATGAAAAATTGTATATTCAAGTAACAGATGATATAAGTTATGATAAGACTTTAAAAAGAGAAGTTGAACCACTATTACAAATTAAAGATGCTTACCCAAAGATAATAATTGCTAGAACAAAGCATGAAGATTATCAGTATGAAGATATACAAATATATGATATAGCAAATTGGCTTGCTAATTAATAATGAATTGAGGAGATTACAAATGTTGCAATAAAGGAATATGAAGTAGTAGAAATTATAGAAAACTTACATAAATAGCAAAGCCCCCGAGAATGCACTCTCGGGGTTTTATTACCCATATTTTATTAATTTAGAAAAAATTTATTGTAATATAATTATAAATATGTTATATTGTAAAAAGAAAAAATTAGGAGGTACGTATGATAGCGATTGGATGTGACCATGGTGGTTATAAATTAAAAAAAGAAATAGAAAGATACTTAGACGAAAAACAGATTGAATATAAAGATTTTGGATGTGATTCAGAAGAAAGAACAGACTATCCAATATATGCAAAAAAAGTAGCGGAGGAAGTTAGTTCAAAAAGATGTGAATTAGGAATTTTACTTTGCAGAAATGGAGCTGGAATGACAATAGTTGCTAATAAATTTAAAGGTGTAAGAGCAGCAAACTTTACAAGCGAAGAAGAAGCAAAATTAGCTACATCAGATGACAAAATAAATGTTGCTGTTTTTGGAGGAGATTATATTAAAACAGATTTGGCTATAAGAATGATTAGAATATGGATAGCAACAGAATTTAAAGGCGGAAGATATCAAGAGAGACTAGAAATGATAGAAGATATAGAAAAACAAAATATGAAATAGTGGGGGCCTATATATGTGGGGAAACATAGCAATAGCATTTATACTTGCTTTTATAATATCATTTATGACTACACCATATACAATAAAGATAGCTGATAAAATAGGAGCAGTAGATGTACCAAAAGACCAAAGAAGAATGCATAAAAAGTCAATGCCAAAATTTGGCGGACCAGCAATAATATTAGGATTTTTAATATCTGTAATATATTTATTAAGTGTAATGTCAATAGAAGGCAGTATAAATTTATTTGGAACGGAAAATTATTGGTTTAAGCTAATAGGAATATTTTTAGGGATAGTAGTAATTGCAATTACAGGAGTTATAGATGATATAAAAACATTAGGACCAGTACCACAATTAATAGGACAACTTCTAGCTGCAATTATAATAGTATCATTTGGAATAAGAATACAACATTTAGATATACCATTTTTATATAAAGTTGGACTAACAGATGCTTTTTCTTATATAATAACTGTTGTATGGATTATTGGTGTAACAAATGCAATTAATTTAATAGACGGATTAGATGGTTTATCATCAGGAATATCAATGATTTCATGTTTGTCTTTACTTATAATATTTGCATTAAATGGATCACCGACAATTGCAGTTATATTAACAACAGCATTAGCAGGAGCTTTAGTCGGTTTTTTACCATTTAATTTTGCACCTGCAAAAACTTTTATAGGTGATACAGGATCAAATTTTTTAGGGTTTATATTAGCAGTAATATCAATTTTAGGTGTTGCAAAAACCTATACAGCAGTAGTAATTGTAATGCCTGTAATAGTTTTAGGATTACCTATATTTGATGTAGCGTGGGCTATAATAAGAAGAATTATTAAAGGAAAGTCTCTAAAAGCAGTATTTCAAGCTGATAAAGGACATCTACATCATAGGTTAGTGGCAAAAGGATTTAGCCAGAAACAAGCTGTACTTGTATTATATGGAATAAGTGCAGCATTTGGAATATTTGCAGTAATATTATTTGATAGTGGAATATGGAAAGCGTTATCATTTTTATTAATGATAATAGCAGCAGTTGCATTAGGATATAAGAATTTCTTAAAAGATAGAATAGAAGAAAATTCTATGCATGAATGTATAGAATGTAAATATATATATAATCCAAAATTCGGTAATGAAAAAGCGGGGATAGCACCTGGAACACAGTTTAAAGATTTACCAGATGATTGGACATGCCCTGTGTGTGGCGAAGGTAAAGATATGTTTGAAGAACATGAGAGATATTAGGAGAAACAAAAATGTCAGATAAAATAATAAAGTTTTTAGCATGTGAAGGAAGAATATCAGTAATTTGTGCTGATACAACAAAATTAGTCGAAGATTCAAGAAAGCTACATGATTTAAGCCCAGTTGTTACAGCAGCGTTTGGAAGATTATTAACAATTACAACAATGATGGCAACAGAAATGAAAAATAATACAGATAAATTAACTATTCAACTAAAAGGTAGTGGATCAATTGGGAAAATGATAACAGTATGTAATAAAACTCCAGAAGTTAAAGGATATGTTACTAATCCATATGTTGACATTCCATTAAATGAAGATGGAAAATTAGATGTTGGTGGTGCAATAGGGAACAGTGGATTTATTAATGTTATAAAAGATATAGGACTGAAAGATCCATATGTAGGAATAAGTCCATTAATTTCAGGAGAAATTGCTGAAGATTTTGCAAACTACTTTGAACAATCAGAGCAAAAGCAAACAGCAGTTGCTTTAGGAGTACTGGTAAATAAAGATGGAGTTCAATCAAGTGGAGGATATATAATAAATCCAATGCCTGATGCCACTAATGATGATATAATCCAAATAGAACAAGCAATATTTAAAGCAGGTAGTATGTCAAAAATGTTAGATGAAGGATTAAAATTAAAAGAGATAGCTCAAAAAATTACTGGTGATGAAAATGTTAAAATTATAGAAGAAAATATAATTCCAACATACAAATGTGATTGTAGTAAAGAAAAAATGGAAAGAGGATTAGCTACTATAGGAAAAAAAGATTTAAAAGAAATTATTGATGTGGATCAAAAGGCAGAACTTACATGTCATTTTTGTAATAAAAAATATAACTTTTCAAAAAAGGAATTAGTAAACATATATGAAAATATGTAAAAAAATCAAACTAAAAGCTAAAAAATATTGACAATATTTTTTAGCTTTTATATAATACGATATATAAATATGTAATAACAAGGAGAAAAATAAATGGGAAAAATATTAATATTTGGACATAAAAATCCAGACACAGATTCAATATGTTCTAGCATTGTAATGCAATATTTACAAGAAACAATAAATGAAGAATCAGAAGCCGTAAGGTTAGGAAAAATAAATAAAGAAACAGAATATGCTTTAAATTATTTTAATGTAGAAAAACCAAGAATGATAGAAAGCATTGAAGAAGGGCAAGAGGTCATATTAGTTGATCATAATGAATTTGCACAAAGTGTAAACGGAATAGAAAAAGCAAAAATACTAAAGGTTTTTGACCATCATAGAATAGATGATTTCAAAACTGAACAACCATTATTCTATTATTCAGAGCCAGTAGGATGTACAGGAACGATATTATATAAAATACATAAAATGAATAATTTAGAAGTAAATCCAACTATGGCAGGATTAATGCTTAGTGCAATAATCTCAGATACATTATTATTTAAATCACCAACATGTACAGAAATAGATAAAATAATTGCTAAAGAATTAGCCAAAATAGCAAATGTAGATATTAATACTTATGGACTTGAATTATTAAAAGCTGGAACAGATTTAGATGATTTATCTGAAAAAGAGCTTATTAATTTAGATGCTAAAGAATTTGAAAAAAATGGCATAAAATATGAAATAGCACAAATAAATACAGTAAGTATAGAAGATGTTTTAAAAAGACAAGAAGAGTTAGAACAAGAAATAAATGATGAAATTTCTAAAAAAGGATTAGATTTATTTGTTTTTGCAATAACAGATATTTTAAATAGCAACTCAGAGATAATAAGTTTAGGAAATAAAGCAAAAATTGTAGAAAAGGCATTTGGTAAAGAATTAAAAGATAATAGAGCGTTTTTAGAAGGTGTTGTTTCAAGAAAAAAACAATTGCTTCCAGAAATAGATAAAACTATAGATTAAAATTATTTAGCACAATTAAAACATAAAATTTAGATAAAGATCAGAAAAGTTTAAAGTAAAAAATAGGAGTAAAAGATGAAAAATTTAAAAAAATTAACAGTAATTTTAATAGTATTTTTGTCCAGTTTAATAGCTACTACAGTATTTGCTGCAAATACTGCTAAAGTAAATTCAGAAACAGCTAGAATGAGAAGCAAAGCAGATGCAAAAGCATCAATTGTGACATTAATATCTATGAATGAAAAAGTAGAAGTTATAGAAGAAAACGGAGGATGGACAAAAGTTAAATATAATGGTAAAACAGGATATATAAGTACATCACTTCTAGATATGGATAATAAAAAAAGTACTAAAAATACAACCACAAATAATACTACAAATAATACAACTAAAGAAACATCAAATCAAGAAACAAGTACAAACACAACAGTTAACAATGAAGTAAATAATGTAACACAACAAGATACTAAAACTGATACAGAAAAAGAAAATATAAACAAAATGGAATTTACAGAAGGCTTTAAAGGAAAAGTAAAAGCTAAAGTTGATGTAAGAATATTACCATTAATAAATTCAAGTAAAATATTACAAATAGACGAAAACACAGAAATAGAAATTATTGAAATTTGTAATAATTGGTGTAGAATTAAAGTAAGTAATAACTATGGATGGGTATTAAAAAATCAATTAGAAAGTTCTATAGAAGTACAAAATACTGAAGAACCACAAGACAATGAAGAAAACAAAGATGATGAAATTTCAAATGAAGAAGAAAACAACGAAGAACAAAATACAACTACACAAAATCAAACAACATCACGAGGTGGATACATTAATGTAGATACAGTAAATGTAAGAAAAGAAAAAAGTATAACATCTACAATTTTAACAAGTTTGACTAAACATACAGAAGTAGTAATTTTAGAAGAAGAGGATAATTGGTCTAAAGTAAAGGTAAATGGAGTAACTGGATATATAGCTTCTAAATATATATCAGATAGAAAAACAGATGTAACTTCAAGAGCTCAAGAAGAAGTTAGACAACCATCAGCTACGGAAAATACAAACACAACACCAAATACAGTACCTACTGCAACTCCAACAGCAACACCAGTTACAACACCAACAGTAGCGCCTACATCAAGCAATGGTCAAGCAATTGTAAATTGTGCTAAGAAATATTTAGGTACAAAATATGTATTAGGAGGAACATCTCCAAGTGCAGGTTTTGACTGCTCAGGACTTACATACTATGTATATAAACAATTTGGAAAAAATCTAAGCAGAGGCTCAACAGGTCAAGCAAAAAATGGAACTGCAGTTGATAAATCTAATTTACAAGCAGGTGATATTGTAGTATTTAATAATGGGTCAAATACATCAGTTGGTCATGTTGGAATATACATGGGAAATAATCAATTTATACATGCAGCAAATGAGAAAAAGGGTGTAGTTGTAACATCAATGTCAAATAGTTACTATTCAAAGAGATTTGTAACTGCAAGAAGAATAAATTAATAAATAATCTTAGGGGCAATTAATAGGAGAATAATGAAAGAGAGAAAAATTTTAATTGTAACTTTAGGATATATAATAGGAATAATTTGGGGGCTATATTGCAAATGCAATATAGCTTTTTTGTACTTTTTTATATCAATTAGTATGGTTGTTATTATAAAAATAAGAAAAAGTAAGCATAAATTTAAAATTTTATCATTTTCAAGATATATAAAATATTTAAAAATAATTATTAATTATAATACAATTGTTATAATATTTATTTCTTCATTAATATCAAATTTTATAACAAATAGATTAAATTACAAATATGATAATTTATATAAATATGTACAATCTTTGGAAATTGTTGCAAAAGTAATAAGCAATGAAGAAAATGTTGGAAATAAAAGTAAATACATAATACAAATAAAAGAATGTAAAGATGATTTAAAACTAAAAAATACAAAATTAATAATAAATGTAAGAAATGTAAATAGCATAAAATTTGGAGATATGTTATATATAAAAGGTGATTTCATAGAACCTGAAACACAAAGAAATTATGGAGGTTTTAATTATAAACAGTATTTAAAAACAAGAAATATTTATGGGACTTTAAAAGTAGAAAATTTTAAAAAAATAGGTGAAGTAAATAATGTAGATATATTTAACATATCAAATAATATATTTTTAAAAATAAAAGATAACATCAAAAAAATCTATTCAAAAAAACAAGCTAATATAATGCTTGGAATAATGTTAGGTTATACAGAAGAAATAGATGATAATACAAAAGAAAATTTTAAAATAAGTAGTATATCTCATGTTCTTGCTATTTCTGGAATGCATATAATGTATATTGTTTTAGGAATATCTATGGCTTTAAGTAAGGGATTTGGGAAAAGGAACACAAAAATTATAACAATATTTGTATTAATAATATATATGTTTATAACTAGTTTTTCTCCTTCGGTAGTAAGAGCTGGAGTTATGGGGATAATTACATTATTATCATCATTGCTTTATAGAAAAAAAGATATTATAACAACAATTTCAATGTCATTATTAATAATTTTATTATATAATCCTTTTTTGATAATAAGCAGTAGTGTTATTCTTTCATATGGAGGCACATTAGGAATAATAATTTTTTCTGAAAATATTTTAAATATTTTGAAAAAAATAAGAATAAATTCAAAAAAGATAAAATATAAAATAAATAAAAATTTAATAAAGCTAGATTTAGAAATAAAAAAAATAATTGCAATAACCATATCTGTTCAAATTATTATAATGCCTATTATGATTAAGTTTTATAACACTATTAGTATATCTGTAATAATAACTAATCTATTTTTATCTTTTATAATAGGAGTTTTAATAATATTAGGTTTTCTACAGATATTAATTTCAT
>CAOPQH010000015.1 GCA_948505485.1 uncultured Clostridia bacterium | reverse complement strand
ATCATTTTCTTTATTTATAGTAATATAATTTTCTATGTATCCATGAATTTCTTCTCTTTGAGATTCTTTAGAATTGTTTATAAACATTACTCCTAAAAATATCCCTACCAAGAATATTAATGCTGTAATTATATATTCTTTAATATTATTTTTTATATAATTTTTTAAAATTTGCCTTGATCTATTTTTGTTTTTCTTAGACATTATGAATCTCCTTTTAATTTCTTCTATTACATAATGTCTATTCAATAATATTATTTTTATAACTAATTTATTTATAATTTATTTTACACTTACTTTTCCATAGTTGCCTCCTCCTCCAGATTGAACATGCATATTTCCCTCTCTTGAATTAACTATGTTATTTGCGATTTTTTCTCCTATCTGTGCTTCTAAATCATCTTTTGATAATTTATGTAATATGTTCATTTCTGTTTCGAATGCATCTAATAATTTGTCAATTGTTTTTTTGCCAAGCCCTGGTATGAAATTCAAAGGAACTTGATATATATATGGTGGTCTATTCTCTGGGCTTTTTGTTTTGATTTTATCTTTTATTAATTCAATTCTATCAAATACTCCAAAAGTAACTTTTGGGCTATTACAATGTGGACACTGTTCAACAGGCTTTTTTGTTTCAATTACTTTATTACAATTATCACAAAATGTTCTATGATATTTTCCAAGTTTTGGGTCCAAACCATAATTTACTAGTACTTTCCTTCCATCTTCATTTTTTAATGCTTTTACTATTTCATTAAAATTTATATCCTCTACTAATATTTTATTATATTCTCTAGCTATTTTAGGTAAAGAATGTGCATCAGAATTTGTTAAAAATGTTTTATCTTCTAATTCTGAAATTGTATCTGCTAAATAAGTATCTGAACTTAATCCTAATTCTACTGCAAAAATTTTATCATATTTTTCTTTAAATATATCTTTTATTCTATCTGTGCAATTTCCATAATAACTTTTAAATGGTGTAAAAATATGTGCTGGTATTAAAATTCCATTATATTTTTCTACTATATCTATTAACTCATATCCTGATATATTAGATCTTTGTGTACTTAAGGTTATGTTTTTTATATGATGACTCATTTCATTAGAAAATCCCTTTATGTCACTCAAGTGTGGAAAAAAGCATACATTATGTGCTGCTCCACATTTACCATTTCTTCCTTTTTCTGATGTTTCTACTTCGCTTCCTAGTAATATACAAACTTTATCTTTGTATATTATTCCTCCTTCTTCTAATTCGTAGGCATCTCCTGTTTTTAGAAATTTTTCTATATCTTCTATTACATATGGCGAAGCACAATCTATAATTCCTACTACATTTATTCCTTTTCTTTCAGCACATTCTTTTGCAATGTTCGCAAAATTCAAACTTTTTGCTGCTGTTATTTTTATTGGTTTTCCTGTCTCACTTCTTCCTATATGAACATGTAAATCTGCAAATATTTCGTACATTTTCTATTCTCCTTATTCTATATTTAATATTGCTTTTCTTGCTAATTCATCACATCTGTTATTGTATTCGTTGTCACTGTGACCTTTTACTTTTATAAATTTCACTTTATGTATTTGAATTAGTGAATGTAATTCTTTCCAAATTTCTTTGTTCTTTACTGGATCTTTAGATGATGTTTTCCAATTATTTTGAATCCAGTTGTTTATCCATCCTTTGTCAAATGCATTTACAACATAACTACTATCACTATATAAATCAACTTCGCATGGATATTTTAACATTTTTAAGGCTTCTACTACTGCCGTTAATTCCATTATGTTGTTTGTAGTGTCTCTTTTTCCTCCAGAAATCTCTTTTTTTATATCATTATACATTAAAACTGCTCCCCAGCCACCTGGTCCAGGATTTCCTGAGCAAGCCCCATCTGTATATATTACAACTTTTTCCATAAAACTTATCTCCTTGTAGATTTTATGACACAATATTATCATATAATTTATAAAAATACAAATAAATTTTTAGAGGTTGTTTGAGTAACATCGAAAAAAGTATAGCCGTGAATTGTAACTTTTATTTTCTTGCGTTTTTGTTAATGTGTGATATAATAGTTTAAAATTAATTAAGGAGATTTCTATGGAAAATATATTAGCAGTTATTGCAGAATATAATCCATTTCATAATGGACATGTATATCATTTAAATAAATCAAAAACACTTACTAATTCAAATTATTCAATAGCAATTATTAGTGGTAATTTTACTCAAAGAGGTAATACTTCTTTAGTTGATAAATGGTCAAAGGCAAAAATGGCTCTTTCAAATGGTTTTGATTTAGTTATAGAATTACCTACTATTTATGCAACTTCAAGTGCTGAAAATTTTGCTTATGGTGCTATAAAAATACTGAACTCGTTAAATATTGTAGATTATGTTTCTTTTGGAAGTGAATGTCCTGATATCTTTTTATTAGATAAGTTTTCAAGTGTTTTATCAGATGAGCCTAAGGAATATAAAAAGCTACTATCTATAGAATTAGCCAAAGGTATTTCATATCCTAAGGCAAGAGAAAAAGCTTTAATTTCTTATTTAAAATTGAGTAAAAGAACATCGTCTATTATATCTTCTCCAAATAATATTTTGGCAATTGAATATTTAAAGTCTTTAAGGCTTTTAAAAAGCAATATGTCTCCTATCGCTATTAAACGTATAGAATCTGAATATAATGATCAAAATTTAAGAGGAGAAATTTCAAGTGCTACTTCTATTAGAAATGCAATATTAAATGGAGAATTATCAAATATTGCTAATGCTGTTCCTGATTCATCATTTGATATTCTAAAAGAGAATTTTGATAAAGGTCATATCATTCCTGATATTAGTTATTTTGATAATATTATTTTATATAACTTACGTTCTATGGAAGTGTCTGATTTATTAAATATTCCAGATGTTTCAGAAGGTTTAGAATTTAGTATTAAAAAAGCTGCTAATTCTTGTAATACTGTAGAAGAATTAATAAACATTGTAAGTTCTAAAAGATATACTAGAACAAGAATCCAAAGAATCTTAATTTATGTTTTACTTGGCATTACTAAAAAAGATATAGCCTTATCAAAAAGAACTTCTCCTTATATTAGAATATTAGGATTTAACGATAAAGGAAAAACTTTAATATCAAAAATAAATAAATCAAATTCTAAAGTTAATATTATAACTTCTGTTAAAAAGTTTTATGAAAGCAATACAAATAGAAATTTAAAACGAATGATGGACATTGATGTATTTGCAACAAATACTTATACTTTAGGTTATCAAAAAGATTCTTGGGGCAATTTAGATTATACTCAAAAATTAATAAGAACAAATCGGAAAACCTTAATATTAGTATAATTTATATTTTTGTTTGCATTTTCGTAAATTTGTTCATGTGGCAATTTTACGTATGTAGAATTGTGTACAATTGTTTTTATATATTAGAAAGTCAATATGACTTTCTAATATATAAAAAAAGTTAAGAAATGTCATTCACTTATTTCTTAACTTTTTATGTTTCTCTATGCAAGCTTTTCTATTAACATACCTATTCCTACAAATATTGCCATTATTATAAGTATAGTATTAAGTATATAACCTATAGTTGACAATGTTTTATTATATAATTTTCCTTTATTAGAAAAATTATATCCTAAACCTGCTAATAATATTGCAATATATATTGTTAAGCCTATAAACCAATATACCAATATTGCTACTGCTGGAATAGCAACAGAGGCAATAGCATATTTTTTCATACTAGGATTTACTATATTGTCATAGTTTTGTTGATTATTGTAATTATTCATATTTTGTGCATTATAATCTATTTTTGTTTCTTGATATGTATTTGAAATTGGGTTTGCTGTTTGCTGAATATTATTATTTCCTCCAATACTATTATTTACAGCACTCTGTATAGGATTATTTACTAATTCTACTGGAGTACCACAATTCCCACAAAATTTTGCACCATCTTCTATTAATTTTCCACATTTTTTACAAAACATTTTAATTCCCCCTATTTAATATAATATTAATTAATTCATTATAACAATTATATGATTTATAAATATTTATTGTTTTATTACATTTAACTTTTCCATTTCTCATTATTCTATAATCACATTTTATTTTTACTTTATGTGTATTTTCAGCATAATTATATACTTTTAATAATTGTCTAACCTCTGCTCCTGTTACAGTATTCGCACTTTCCACCATTTTTGCTATAATTTCAGGATTTTGCATAATTTTTGCTGATCTTTTTAAAGTATATAATGTCATTGCAGTTCCAACTCCTTGTACTAAATCTCCTGAAAAACTATTACTTTTTCCTAAAACTTTATCAATAATTTCGCCTGCTGCCATACCACTTATTACAAATTCCTCTCCATTGTTTAATTTTGTTGCCAAATATACATTATTTTCTGTATCTATAGCAAACCCAGTCAATTGTGAATGAAATTTTAAATTAAAATTTATTGCATAGCATATAATAAGTACAGTGAATCCAAATATAAATAGTAAGAAAAATAAAGGATTGTCCATAAAATCATCTGAAATTGCAAAGCATACAAACATAACAATAATCATTAGTAGTACCATTACTATAATTTGTAAAAGCATTTTTCCAATTGATACACTATTTCCATTCTTTTTTGCTTCTTCATCTGAATAACAAAAAACTCTATTAATCATAATTATTTATTCCTTTCATTTAGATATATTAGTTGTAATTATATCAGATTAATTGTTATTTAACCATAGTTCGCCATAAAATTATATAAAAAGATATACTTTTTATTGTATACATTCTTTTTAAACTATTAGAAAATTTCTAATAGTTTAATTTTTATCTAATTCATTGTCTTTATATATTGTATATATTATTCCTTGTGAGAATCCACATGCTCCCATTAGATTGCTTTTTCTTATATCGTCATTAATATTTAAACATTTTCTATCTGCTTGTACAACCCATTCTAAAAGTTTATTAACCTCATTAGCATTTAATCCGTCGACTATTTCTCCATGCATTACATTTTTTTCTAATATATTTTTTAACTTTCCTTCTATGTTTGCAATATTAGCAAGTTCTATTTCAGAATATTCTTTTATATAAGGTTGTGTATCTATCAAAAATCCTTTTCCTGCTCTATAACCCCAAAATCCTTTTAAGAAATTTTTTATTTTATCCCATCTTGAAATTTTCTTTAAAGATGTTTCTTCTCTCATGTTTATTCTCCTTTTTATTGTGGCAAATATATATGCCTTCCTCTTGTCGTATTTTTATGTTGTACAAATCTTCTTCTGAATCTTTTTTAATCTTTTTACTATATCTTTCCTCCTCCGAGATAAAGCATTATGACCGCAAAATTAATTGTCTTTTTTTAATTTTTTAGCATCTATAATAAGCTGGTCAAAATCAGAAATGTATATTCTATCTTGAATTATTCTATATTTTTCAAATTCAGTTTCTGCATGAAGTTTTGCCATTTCTGCTGATATTTTTCCATTATCTTTTAAAATTTCATGATCCCATAATTTTAAGAATCCATTTAATCTTTCTTCCCAATCCTCCATTGTCATTGGAATATGTCTCATTGCTTGCATCTCTGCTAAATCTAAATATGCTGATACCATTCTTTCTAGCTGTGCAATTTCTGTTTCATTTAAATAATTTTTGGCTATCACTACATCATATTTATGTATTTTGCTATTAGGTGCTCCTTCCCATGAAGTTAATCCCATATTTTCTTTTTTACTATCTGCTCGATTATATATTATCTCTGCTGCTGTATTTCCGCGATACTGCATAATGAAGTTTGTTTTGAACAGCTGTAAAAAATCTAATTGTTGCTTTTGCTGTTTTATCATAATCTATTGAAGTTGCGTATATGTCAGTAATTTTTTGGTAAAATTTTCGCTCAGACATTCTTATTTCTCTAATGCGTTCTAATTGTTCTTCAAAGTATTTTTCAGTTAAAATTGAGCCACCATTTTTTAAACGTTCATCATCCATTACCCAACCTTTTATTGTGTAATCTTTTACTATTTGATTTGCCCACTTTCTAAATTGTACAGCTCTTTCATTATTTACTTTGAATCCTACTGATATTATCATTTGTAAATTATAATGTGCAACTTCTCTCGAAACCTTTCTGTTACCTTCTTTTTGAACTATTAGGAAATTCCTAATAGTTGAATCTTTTTCTAATTCATTATCTTTATAAATATTTGATATATGTTCATTTATCGTTGCTACATTTACTCCATAAACCACTGCTAACATTTTTTGAGTAAGCCATATATTTTCATCTTCATATCTAACTTCTATTGAATTCGAATCGTCTCCTACTGCTGCTACATATGTTAAATATTCTGCAGCACTAGAACGAATTGTAATTTCATTTTTATTATTCAAATATTCTCCTCCTTATATTGATTTTTTATCTTTCAAGCTCCTTGTAGCTGTAAGTTTTTTCTTTTTTGCATGTAGGTACCTATCTTCCTCCGAAAATATGCATCCGCAGTATTTTTGCATATACAATCCTAATTCTCTTGCCTTTGCTTGTCCTTCTCTAAAACCTACTCTAAAATCTCTATAAAGAAATTTTAAACCATATTTTTTTGCCATTTGTTCACATATTTTTATTAGTTCTTCATGTTTTTGATATGGACTTACTAAAAGAGTTGTTGTTATAGCATCATATCCATTTTCTTTTGCATATTTAGCAGTTTGTTCCATTCTTACTTTATAACAATAATTTGCACATCTATTTTGCAAATCTCCTATTACATTTTTGCAAAATTCATCTAATCCATATTCTTCTTCAAATATTGCCTTTACATTAATACTTTTACTATATTCTTTTAATGTATCTCTTCTTGTCTTATATTCTATATATGGATGTATATTAGGGTTATACCAGTATATAACTGGCTCTATTCCCTCTTCTCTTAAAGAATCTATACAGTACACACTACATGGTGCACAACAAGTATGCATTAATAACTTCATTACTTATTACCTCTATTTTCATAAATATCAAATATTCCGACACTACCTATATTAGTTAAATTTTCTTTTGTATAATTAATTATATTTGTTGGAGTTTGCCAATTTAACTTTTGCCTGTCATTTAATAATAATAGTTGTATATTGTCTGATGTTTTTATTTCATTAATTATTTTTTCTTCACCTTTTGCTCCTAAATTACCTTTTAATAACATATCATAATTTTTATTGTATTGATCTAATGGAATTGTATAAAATACAGCCTGTGCATCTAATATATATACACCTTTATTTTGACTGTTTATATATTCATTTACATCTTTTACCCTTGAATAATCAGAGTCTGGAATATAATAAAAATGATTTATTTGCTCGTATTTATTGCAATTATTAAAATAATTATACATGTTAATCAGTGAGTAATATAAAATACATATTCCTATCCAAACAATTATTATTTGAGTAAATGATTTTAAAAATATTGTTACTGCTTTGTTTGTTATTATTTTATTTAAAAGTTGATATGTCTTTATAATAATTAACAATATTACAGGTAAAGTACCAACTAAAAAGTGTATTTCATCTGATATTGGATAAACTACAACTATTGATGCACAAGAATAAGCAAATAAAATCAAGTTTGAAATATTTATATTTATTGATTTTACTCTTTTTGTTAGGATACTTAGTAATTGTATTAACATAAACAATGGTATTATAATACTAAATATTTTTATAATCAGATTATCACTTTTTAGTAAATTGAAATATGAAATCTTGTTTGAAAAAGTTTTTATTCCTAATATAGAATAATCAATAAAATCTATCCATAAATCAAATAATGTAAAATATATTACAAGTACTAATATTGGAAGCATAATGCCAATTATTCTATACATTGATTTTTTTATAAAAATCTTAAAACTTTCTTTATCTTTTACAAATATCAACTGATAAAAGATACTAACAAATGCAATACATATGCCTGTTGTTTGTTTTGTGCATATACAAATACCTAATAAAATTCCTATTACTATATCTTTATATGATATTTTGCCTAAATACTCTTTGTTTTTTAATTCAATATATATTATTACAAGTAATATTAATAATAAAAAGAAATTATAATCTACTCTAAAATGTTGTTCAAATAAATATACAATTCCTACAATTGATAATAAATTTACATATTTGTTAACTTTAAATTCTTTTAATATTAAATATGAAAAATAAATTATCAAAAATGATATAATTATCGCTAATATTCTCATAGATAACAATTGATTACCAAATATCATTAAAAATATTGTTCCTATATACGGTACTAATGGCATTTGAATTATATTGAAATCTTTGTATGGAAGTCTACCTTCTAAAATATTTTTAGAAAAATTGTAATTCCACATTTCATCTAAATCAGTTAATGGTTTGTTTAAAATTATTGAAGATATTAAAAAAAATATTAATACAAAAAATATAATTGTATATACATTATTTCTTAATTTTTTTTTGTTATTTTCTTTCATCTTTTAATATGTATTACTTAATAATACTACTCCTTCCAATAATTTTATTAGGCTAATTTTCATTATACTCAAACCCTAAATGTGCATATGCTTTTGGTAAAGGAATTCTTCCTCTAGGAGTTCTAGCAATAAATCCTATTTGCATTAAATATGGCTCATAAACATCTTCTATTGTGTCTATTTCTTCTCCTAAAGATGTAGCTAAAGTCTCTATTCCTACAGGTTTTCCAGCATATTGCGTTATCATTGTTTCTAATATTTTCCTATCAATTTCGTCTAATCCTAATTCATCTATTTCTAACTGGTTTAATGCATGTTTTGTTAATTTTAATGTTATATCTCCATCTCCAAGCACTGATGCGTAATCTCTTACTCTTTTTAAAATTCGATTTGCAATTCTAGGTGTACCTCTTGACCTTCTTGCTATTTCAATAGCTGCAGTTTCCTCTATTTTAACTTCTAAAATGTTACTTGACCTCATTACTATTGTTGTTAAATCTTCTGTTGAATATAAATCTAATCTAAGAACTATACCAAACCTATCTCTTAATGGCGTTGTCAATGAGCCTGCTTTAGTAGTGGCCCCTATTAGAGTAAATTTAGGTAAATCAAGTCTTATAGACCTTGCACTTGGTCCTTTTCCTATTATAATATCTAAAGAAAAATCCTCTAATGCAGGATAAAGTATTTCTTCAACACTTTTGTTTAATCTATGTATTTCATCTATAAATAAAACATCATTTTGTGATAAATTTGTAAGTATTGCTGCTAAATCTCCTGGCTTCTCTATTGCAGGTCCTGATGTTATTTTTATGTTTGATTCCATTTCATTTGCAATAATATTTGAAAGTGTTGTTTTTCCTAAACCTGGAGGTCCATAAAACAAACAGTGGTCTAATTGCTCATTTCTTTTTTTTGCTGCTTCTATATATATTTTCATATTTTCTTTAACTTTATTTTGACCTATATATTCGTTTAATGTTTGAGGTCTTAATGAATTTTCTAATCTTTCTTCTTGACCGTTTTCTAATTCAGGACTTATTAATTTATTTTCTTCCATTGCATATCTCCTTTATAAAACACTGTCTATATAATCTTCAACTATATTTATTAATTTATTAGAATTACTTATATATGGTTTTGGCTTGAAATCTTTTATATCTTTTAATGCTTTTGATAATTCTTCTACTCCTGTTATTCCTATGATATGACCTTGTTCATTAAATTTGTATACTATATCAATTTGATGGTCGTTAACATGCTCATCATACATTTTCATTCTTGGTACAGCAATTACTTTTTTACCTTGCTTTAATGAAGACACAATTGATCCAACACCACCATGCGTTATTATATAATTTGCATTTTCTATTAATTTTTCAATTTCTTCTGTTGAAACAAAATCAAATGTTTCTATTTTATCAGATTTAAATTTTGTAAATCCACATTGTGCAATTACTTTTTCATTTATGTTTCCTTTTTCTATATTTCTTTCTATTTCTTCTAATAATCTATTAAAACTATTATTTTGTGTTCCTAATAATACTAATATCATTAATATATTGGTCCTCCCATCTTTGCTTTTGGATATAATTTAAGCATTTCTTCCCATTGAACTATAAATAAATCTGCTATTGGATATACTAATTTTCCTGTTACTGTTTTTGTAGTAGAATTTGCAAATGTTTCAATAAATACTATTTTACTTCCAAAAATTTTTCCTAAGCAACACATTGGTCCCGCTGTATGAGTTCCTGTTGTAACAATAACTTTAGGTCTTATTTTAAAATATAAATAAACTGTTTTTATACACATCCATGGAAATTTAAATATATATGAACACATTTTACTTCTTGTTCCATATGGTAGGTATGATATCCTTTTTCCATATTCTTTTTTCAATTCCATGTTTGTTTTATCTTTTTCAGTTATTATATGGTAATCATATTTATTAAATATCGGTTTTAATTGCATAAGTTCATTTAAATGCCCACCTGTACTTGAAATAAATAAAACTTTTTTCATATTCTTCTCCTCATATTTTTTCATTCATATTATATCTTTAATTGCTTGATATGTCTAGTATTTTACTAATATATTATTATTTTATTAAATAAATATTTAAAAATATTGTAATATATAAAAAAGATAATGAATAAATATGTATGTGAGCAATAAAATTGCTCGAATGGAGGTTTTTTATGGGCAATTTTAAAGAAATTAATATTGAAAGTTTTGTTTTAAATCCTTTTAAAAAAATAGGCACTGATTGGATGCTTATTACTGCAAAAAATCAAAATAAAATAAATTCTATGACTGCATCATGGGGTGGTTTAGGTGTGATGTGGGGAAAAAATGTATCTTATGTTGTAATTAGGCCTCAGAGATATACAAAAGAATTTGTTGATAATTCTGAAACTTTTTCACTATGTTTTTTTAGTAATGCATATAAAGATATTTTAAAATATATGGGAACTGTATCTGGTAGAGATGAAGATAAAATTGAAAATAGTAATTTAAATCTATCAAGTTACAATGATACCCCTTTTTTTGATGAGGCTAAACTTGTTTTAATTTGCAAAAAATTGTATAAACAAGATTTGAAACCTGACTATTTTTTAGATAATGATTTAGATAAAATTTGGTATGCTAATAAAGATTATCATTGTATGTATATTTCTGAAATTAAAAATGTACTTGTTAATCAATAAAAGACCGCTTTTATGCGATCTTTTATAATTTATATTCTCATTATTCCGCCTATTACTTTGTTTTCATGTCCTTCTTTTGATATGTTTTTAGCTCCACCTGATAATACTACTGTATCACCTTTGTCTAATATTCCTTTGTCTTCAAATTTTGCGATTCCTGCTTTTAAAGTTTCTTCTATAGTTTCTTTAGCTTCAATATATACAGGTGTTACATTCCATACTAAAGCTAATTGATTATATGTTCTTTTTTTATCTGTAACAGCTAAAATTGGACATCCAGCTCCCATTCCTGCTAATCTTCTTGCTGAATCTCCTGAATGAGTATATGCAACAATTGCATCTGCTTCGATTTTCTCTGCAGTAACACATGTAGTATATGAAATTTTATCTTCTTGATCTTTTAATTGTATATATTCATTTTGATGGAATCTCTTCCAATAATTTACGTCTGGCTCAACCCTTCTTGCTATTTTATCCATTGTTTCGACACACTCAACTGGATAATCTCCCATTGCACATTCCCCAGAAAGCATAACAGCACTTGTTCTATCATAAATAGCATTTGCAACATCACTTGCTTCTGCTCTTGTTGGTAATGGTTGATGTGTCATTGATTCTAACATTTGTGTAGCTGTAATCGCTGGTTTGTTAGCTTTATTACTTAATCTAATAAATTTTTTCTGCATAACTGGTGGTTCTGTAAAATCAGTTTCTGTAGCCATATCGCCACGAGCAATCATTTGAGCATCAGCATTTATAACTATTTCTTCCATATGATCTAGGCCTTCAACATTTTCAACTTTTGTTATAATTTTTATATCCTTTCCACCATTTTCATCTAATACTTTTCTAACTTGTGCTATATCATCTTTATTTCTTGTAAATGACATAGCAACGTAATCATAGTCATGTTCACATGCTGTTTTTAAATCTGCAATATCTTTTTCTTTTAACGCTGGTAAACGAACAGGCGTACCTGGTAAGTTAACTGTTTTTCTACTTCCTAATCCATTTCCATGAATTACTGTACATACTATGTCTTTATCAACAATTTCATCAACTCTTAATTCTATAGCACCATCATCAATTAATACTGGTGAACCTGGTTTAACATCTTTATATAATTCCTTATATGATATTGAAACTTTATCTTTATCTCCTACTATGTCTTCATTTACAAATGTAAATTTTTGACCATCTTCTAGTTGGATTTTTTCATTTTTTCCTGTAACTAACATTCCTGTTCTAATTTCAGGTCCTTGCATATCTAAAAGTAATGCAATAGGTAAATCTAATTGTTCTCTTAATCTAATTATTGTTTCTGTTTTTTCTTTTTGTTCTTCCCAACTTCCATGAGAATAATTTATTCTAGTTACATTAAGTCCAGCTTTAAATAGTTCTTCTAATTTATTCTCACTAGCAGGACCTATTGTTCCTACAATTTTAGTTTTTCTTAATGTTTTATTCACTTTATCTTCCCCTTTCATAAAATAAATAACCAATTATTATTGATTATTTTAACTTTTTTACATTTTTTTGTGAACCGACTTTTATTATATCACAAAACATTTCTAATATACAATAGATTTTTAAAATTTTTGGCATTTTTTAGTATATTTACAAAATTTATGATATTTTTAATTGCTTTTTGTATACAATATATAATATTCTCTATATTTTATTATTGACATTTTTATATTTTTAATATACTATTATATTCATATTTATGCTTCTATAGCTCAGTTGGTAGAGCACTACCTTGGTAAGGTAGAGGTCACCAGTTCAATCCTGGTTAGAAGCCCCACAAAAAGATGACAGAAATTATATTTCTCTGTCATCTTTTATATTGAAAGAAGATTTATTGTAATCTTACGTCACTTAATTTCCAACTGTTATATTCATCTTTTGTTTTTTGGGACAAGTTATCGTTTTGTTTATCAAAACTTAGGTAATATATTTTTTCTACTTGATTATTTTTATTACCGTTTATATTTTTTTTAGTATTATTATCAAAAAGATAATCTATCATTTTGCAATTTAATTTTACAGTTAATCTTTTTGTATTAGCATCAAATTCGTATAAAGAGCAATATTTTATGAATGTTACATCTATAAAATTATTTATATTTTTACTTTTAAATTCTTCTAATTTTAGTTTGTGATTTTTATATAAATTTTCAGTTTCTAAATTTTTTAATCCTTCATGATTATTTAATATCCAAAAATCTTTAAATTTTATAATAAATGCCTTTACCCAATCTATAAATTCTTCCTTATTAAATGTTTTATATATCTGCATAACTTCTGTTTCAATTTGTCTTTCTAAAGCTTTTGATCCTTCAAACATTTTCTGAAATTTTTGTTTTATCATATTATTGTTAACATTATTGTTAACATTTTTGTTTTTTCTATTTTTTGTGATATGTCCATTATAATCTTCTTTACATTTAAAATTATTTCTATTTTTATAAAAATACTTTATAATATTAAATGCGATTAAAATTATAATTATTATAAGTATTATAGAAATAATTTTTAAATTTTTATTATTTTCTATATATTCATTATCAGTTGCTAATGTAATATTGCATATACATAATATTAAAATTATAATTGAATTTATTAATATTAACTTTTTTCTTATGTTTATCATTTTTTATATTTCTCCTACTATATAAAAAAACGCATCACAGGTCAATGTGATACGTTTAACTTAATTATACTTTTCTCCAAAACCAATCTAAACTATTATCAATACTCTTTTTATTGGTTGCTTTAGCCTCAATATCATCAACCCATAAATATGCAAAAAACGTTATTAATACAAATATAAAATCCATCGCTATACATCTTGAAATTGTAGTTAATAAATATCTATATTCTTCTGAAACAGTTACCATCTGTGTTACATGCCACACTAATAAAATTAAATATGCAATTAATGGTATTAGTGTTACATAGCTTTTTTTAATTTCTTGTCCTAAAAATATTAATAGTACAGTTGCCACTAACAATAGCACTAATGTCATTGGATTTGTTATGTTAAATACAAACATAAATATTCCTCCTCATTTTTCTTTTGTTTTATAATTATTATTATATTAACATTATTTTTTTCTATTAGCAAGTATTATTTTAACTTTTTTTCAATAAATTCCGCTAATTTATTTGCTTTTTCTTCAATATATTTTTGGTCTTCACCTTCAATCATAACTCTTACTAAAGGCTCTGTTCCTGATGGTCTAATTAATACTCTTCCATTTCCATCAAATTCTTTTTCTAGTTTTTCAATTGCTTGTTTTATCTCTTTATCTTTTTCATAATCATATTTTTTTTCACTATTAACTCTTGCATTTACTAAAACTTGTGGATATACTTTAACTAATTCATTCAATTCTGATGCCTTTTTTCCACTTTCTAATATTGATTTTATTAACATTAATGATGTTAGTATTCCATCTCCTGTTGGATTATAATCTAGTAAAATTATATGTCCTGATTGTTCTCCACCTATATTGTAGTCATTTTTTAACATTTCTTCTAAAACATATCTATCTCCAACACTAGTTTGAACAAAATTTAAATTTTCTTTTTCTGTATATTTATTTAATCCCAAATTGCTCATAACTGTAGCTACAATTGTATTGTTTTTTAGTTTATTATGTTTTTTTAAATTTTCAGATATAATTGCTAATAATTTATCTCCATCTATTATATTTCCCTTTTCATCAACTGCTAAACATCTATCTCCGTCTCCATCATATGCTATCCCTAAACTCAAATTATTATCCTTTACATATTGTATTAATCCTTCTAAATGAGTTGAGCCACAATTTTTATTAATATTTGTGCCATTAGGAGTATTGTTTAATATATGATGTTTTATACCTAAAGCCTCAAATACTTTTCTTGCTGATTCTCCTGTTGCACCATTTGCAGTATCTATTGCTACTTCAAAGTTATCTTTATTATATTTTTCTATTATATCATCAAATGTTTTTCTAAAGAAATATATATACTCATCTATTAATTCTGTTTTTATTTCTGAAATACCTATTTTATCATTTTCTGCTGTTAATTCTTCAAGTTTTCCTGAATCCATAATTTCTTCTATTTCTTCTTCTAATTCATCAGATATTTTCATTCCTTTATTACTAAAATATTTTATTCCATTAAATTCATATGTATTATGAGATGCAGAAATAACAACACTAGCATCAGCATTTAACTTTCTAGTTAAATATGCAACTGCTGGTGTTGGCATAACTCCTAATAATTTAACATTAGCACCATAACTTAAAAATCCTGCTACCATTGCACTTTCTATTAATGTACCTGATATTCTAGTATCTCTTCCTATTAATATAGTAGGAGCATGATCTGTATGTTTTGCTAAAACATATGCCCCAGCTTTTGCAACTTTATATACTAATTCAGGCGAAAGTTCTGTATTAGCAATTCTTCTTATTCCATCTGTTCCAAAATATTTTCTCATTTTTACCACCTTTTTGTATTGATTTTATTTAAGTTTATTCCAAAATCCCATTTTTATTTTTTGAGGCTTATCTACTTCTATTTTTTTATTGTTTAAAACTAATTTGAGATTTATTGTTGTTAATTTATAAACTTTTTCTTTTGATATAACTTTTTCTATTTTTCTTAAAATATCTGGCATTTTAGGATATATACTATTTTTTCTATGAACATCACTACCTAAAAAATGTATCATATTATTTTTTAATAATAATTGTACTGTTTTCTGACATTCCTTGCCATATATTCCATAAATACTACCAAAATTTGCTTGAAATAATACTCCCATTTCTATATATTCTATTAACCAATTAGGATTTTTCTGAATAAAACTATATCTTTCTGGATGAGCAATTATTGGTATGAATTTATTTTCTAGCAAACTAAATATTACATTTTTTAAGTATAGTACATTACTATTCATAGGTAATTCAAATAATACATATCTAGTATTATTTATCGTAGATGCTTTTTTTTCATTTATCAAATTTACTATATTATGTGTTACATATATTTCACTACCTATTATAATATTAATGCCTTCTACTTCTTTTTGAATATTATCTATATATTCTTTTCTTTTTTTTTCATCAACTTCATAATAATCTTCTATATAATGACTTGTTGAAATAATATCTGTAAATCCTACTTTTTTTGCTTCTTCTAGCATACAAATTGTATCTTCAATACTTTGTGAGCCATCATCAATATTAGGTATTATATGTGAATGAAAATCTATCATATTAACAAACCTTTCTATTGTTTATCTAAATATCTATTTATTTGATTTAAAATATCTTTGCTTCTGTCTGGAGATTTATTTTTTTTCTTTCTTTTGGATCCTGACATTGTTTCTTCTATTATGTTATTAATTGTATCTATATCATCTGTTTGTACAGTTCTAATTGTTCTTCTTACCTTAGTATCCCCTATTTGATTTTTTCTTCTTCTAGCAGTCTTTGGTTTTGGAGGATTTTTTCTTCTATCTTCAAAGTTATTTTCTTGAATATTGTTTTCCTGTAATTGATTTTCTTCTTTTGTTAATTCATTTTCTTTCAATTTATCTTCTATACCTGGCAATACTTCATTTTGTATAATATCTTCTTTATCTTCATTTAATTTTTTTTCAATATTATCAAGATTTTCATTATAAATATCTTGCACATGTATATCTTCTTTATATTCTTTACTTTTATTTTCTTGTATATCTTGTTTTGCTTCTTTAACATTAATATTATTATCAATTTTAGGAATCTCAACTTTTGGTATATCTATATTTTCTTTTAATGAAATCTCTGGTTGAATTTCAGGTTTAATTTTTGGTAATGATTTTTCTTTTGGTATCACTGTGTCTAGAGATATCGATTTTTCTATAGCTTTTTTCTTTCTTGATTCTTTCTTTTTATTTGATTTCTTTTTGTTGTTTCCATAATAATATGTATCTTGATATTTTTTACTTGATGTAGGAATTTTATTGACTACAACTCCTGCAACTTTTCCTCCTACATTTTCTATTGTTCTTTTTACTTTATCTATATTATCCACTTTAGTTTCTTTATGAGCTGTAATTAATAAAGTCATATCTACTAATCTAGATAAAATAATTGCATCTGTAACTAAAAGACTTGGAGTTCCATCAAAAATTATAATATCATACATATCGTTTAATTCGTTTATTAGTTTTGTCATCTTGTGTGAAACAAGTAATTCTGAAGGATTTGGTGGTACATTTCCAGCAGAAATAACAGATAAATTTTCTATATCTGTTTCTTGGATAAATTCTTCTATACCATCTGTTTTTCTATTTTTATGATCATTTATAACACCAGATAAATAGTTTGATAATCCTGGTCTTGGTAAAACATCAAATATTGTATATTGTCTTCCTTTTCTCATATCCCCATCAATTAAAACTACACTTTTACCTGTTTGTGCAAAAGTAACTGCTAAATTTGAAGCAATCCAACTTTTACCCTCCCCAGGTAATGTACTAGTTATTAAGATTGTTTTTAGCTCATCATCAGTGTTCATAAATTGTAAATTAGTTCTTAGAGTTCTAAACATTTCAGATACTGGAGATTTTGGATCTTTATATGCTATTAACTCTTTTTTCATTATCTTTTGTCTCCTTTATTTAAAATCATATTTTGGAATTGATGCAAGTACTGGTACTTTTATTTTCTTTTCTACATCATCTGCTGTTTTCACAGTTGTATCTAGCATACTAGATACAAACGTACATGCAAATGCAATTACTATTCCTGCAATAGAAAATATCATTATATTTTTTGTATGATTTATATTAGATGGATTAGTAGATATCTCTGCTTTATCTACAACATAAACATTATTTAAATTATATATTTCTACCACTTTTTCTGTAAAAACATTTGCTATTTCATTCGCCATTTGCTCAGCATATAGTGGGTTTGCATTTGAAACTGAAATTTTAATTAACTCTGTATCTTCTACAGCATTAACAGTTATGCTTTTTCTAAGATTTTCTTCTGCTACATCTATATTTAAATTTGAAATAACTTGTCTTACAACATTTTTACTCTTTATTAATTCGCTGTATGTTGACACTAATTTTGCATTCAAAGCCAAATCAGATGTAGTAAGCGACTCTGAGTTCCCTTTATTGTTAGAACTATCAGCCTGAACCAAAACTAGTGTTGTTGAAGATGTATATTTAGGTTTTATAACTTCTATTGTATATATAGCACCTATTGTCATAAATATTAAAATGGTAAGTATAATCTGAACTTTTTTACTCCAAAAGATTTCAAATAATTCTTTCAAATCAATTTCTTCCATTTATTACTCCTTTTTTCTTTAGTTAATAATTTTATCTATTTTACTATATCATATTTATAATATTTTTGCAAAAAATATTTATATTTTTTTATCCTTAATTTTAATTAATATTATACTAAATAAAATATGTATTCCACACCCTATAATACTTCCTACTGTGTCTATTAACACATCAGAAAATTGTCCTGTTCTTCCCTCTACAAAAGTTTGATGAAATTCATCTGTGCATGCATATATAAAACATAATAATACTGTTAGAAATATAGTTTTTTTGTTTGTTATTCCAATTGTCTTTAGTGAGCTTATTAATAGTATTGCTAAAATCAAATAAACACTTGCATGCATGCATTTTCTAAATGGAACATTTAATTTTTCTGCTATTGTATCTATTTTTTCATTGCTTGGATGTTTATCTGTAATTCCCATTCCATTCGTTGTATGAACTGTATCTTCTATTACTTGACTTATTGTTCCTTTGCTTTTGTCATTTGATTCGTTTGTGTCCATGTTTGAAAAAATAAATATTATACTCATCCATATAATTACTAATAGCCATGATATGATTATTTTTTTATTCATAGTTTTCACCTTTATTTAAAAAATATATAATTTATCTTTTATTCTTTATTTAATCAATAATTTTTTTCTAAAATCTTTAATAGAAAACAAAATATTTTTATTTTCTATTAGAGAATATATAATAACAATTAATATATTAATAATTGAAAAAATAAATTGATTTTTATTATATAGTATACATATGATTATAAACATAATACATATTCTAAGTATTGTATTTGTTTCTACTTTTAGTTTTACATATTTTTGTACATCAATTATTCTATATACACTCATAGATGCAAATGCTACTATTGTACTTATTGCAGCAGCATATATTCCTATTTTT
>CAOPQH010000014.1 GCA_948505485.1 uncultured Clostridia bacterium | reverse complement strand
ATTGCTAGAATAAATTCTCCACTTGCTACACATGTACATGCTCTAATTATGCTTCCTAGCCCTATGAAATATGTTTTTCTTCCTAATTCTTGTAATGCATTTGATATATCATAGTCTGCTTCTGGCCATAAGTCAAAGTGTGATACACTTTTCATATCTTCCAAATCATAATTATTAACTGTTATTTTTTCTCCATTTTGATATGCTCCGCTTCCTTTTATCGCTGTATACATATTGTCAGTAAATGGATCGTAAATTACTCCTATTGTAGATACTCCATCTATTACTAACGCAAGTGAAAATACTGCTACTGGGATATTTCTTGCATACATTGCTGTTCCATCTACTGGGTCACAAACCCATACATATTTACTTTTTCCAAATTGCTCTTCTTCTCCATCTACACAGTGTGTTGGGTATTTTTCTTTTACTCTTTTTATTAAGTATGAATTTATTTCTTTATCTGCTAATGTTACTATTGTTTTGTCCCCTTTATATGATGAAATATCTTTTCTTGCAAAATATTTTTTCATTATATTTCCGGCTTCTTTTGCTATTTCTGTTGCGAATTCTAAATAATCTTCGTATTCTATCATTTTTGTTTTCTCCTCTATATCAATTATTTTATGATTTTCATCACAATATATTTTTAATGATATTTCTTTATTATTTAATATATGTTTTAATATTTCTATACTTGGAAAGACTTTTTCTTCTTTAATTAATTTTTAAATATCTACCCACATTGAATAGTTTTCTTCAAATTCTTTTAATAAGTTGCTGTATAATTCTTTTTTCATTTAACGACTCCATATATTATTTACACTTTTCTTTTACATTTTCCACAATTATACCACTTCCTGTGAATTATTGAAATACATTTCCTGTTAAAACTTGTCTAGCTACGCCAAGTCTCGCTCTAATTGTGACCAAAGTGTGACAATTTTGCCCAAAAATAAAAAAAATTATAATATTTATTATTCTATAGTTTATTAGTTATTTCATCACAACTTACAACTTCAATACCATTTTCTTTCAAAAGTTGCACAAGTATACCATCTCCATCAATTAATTTGTTATCAAAATTTCCACTATAAATCTTACCAATCCCACAAGACGGACTTCTCGGTTGAAGTATTGCCTTTTTTATATTCAAGCTTTTTGCTAATTTTAATACTTCATTTGCACCTCTTTCAAATTGTGCTGTTACATCATTACCTTTATTATTAATTGCATATATTTTACCATTAATGTTTTTTATTTCAGTAGGATCTCTTGGTGTAGATAAACCTCCTAATTGCTCTGGACAAATTGGTATTGCTTTTCCTTCTTTAACCATATCAAATATTTTTTCATTATAATTATTACCACCATTATATTTACAGTTAATTCCTACTAAACAAGCACTAACAAAAATCATTATATTTCCTTCCTTTATCATTTTATTACAATAAGTTTATATTTTATCTACATCTATTCCTAAACTTTCAAAATACTTGTTTATTTTGCTCATATCTCTATATTTTCCTTCTCTTAATTCAAATTGATAATTCTCTTTTTCTATGTTTAAATATTCGTCTCCTAGTTCTTTATCCATGTCATAAGGTACAATTATATCTCCTAAACATATTATTTTATCTACTTTTCTTTTTTCTATATTATTTAATGTTGCTTTTAAAGCTTCTAAATTTCCATGTATATCTGAAATTATCGCAATTTTCACCTTTGTTCCCCCTTTTTATTAGCAATACTATATCATAAATATTACCAAAAAACAATTAAAAAATGGTCTCATACATCTAATATATATGAAACCATTTTTAGCTTAATGTTTCTGTTTAATCAATCACTTTATGAAGCATTTGCAATGAAAGTTACTTAACATACTTTTCATAACAGAGGAATACTATGTTCTCTACTGTGTTATGCGAAGTCATGTGGATACTGTTTCAAATTTGTTGTCCTAATGTGTACGAATATATTGTTTTACTTTTTTAAGTAATGTTTGAATAATAGAATTGCTTACTTGTCTTTTTTATCATTATTGCTTGTGTCTGTATTTAAAACTGCATCTTCTTTTCCTTTATCTTTTTCTTCTTGATGTTTTATAGCGTCAATAATCATTATAAATTTGACATCTCCCTTATTTCCATCTTTTAACATAGTAAAGTTATTATATTCATTTGCTAAATCCTGCAACTTTTCTGCTTTTTTTGTTATATTCTTTACATCCCCATTTATATAATTACATATAGTTTGTATACCCTCATTATTAAATTTGTTCATTCCGCTTGATAAAGTTTTAGCACCTTCTGATATTGTTCCTGAAGCCTTTGTTAACTCATTACTTGCCTTTGATAATTTTTGCGTGTTTTTATCTAAAGAGTTCATTCCTGTTTTTAATTTTGATGCTCCTTTATCTAATGTTGATGCTCCTGATGATAGTGTTTTTGTTCCTTTTACCAATTTTGAAGATCCTTTTTCTAACTTAGTTAAATTAGTTGGCAATTGTTTTGCTGATATGTTTAGTTTCTCTAGTCCTGTTTTTAATGTTTTCACTCCTGTTGAAATTTTATCCATTCCTTCATTTAATGCTTTTAATTGTGCTTGTGATTCTTTTGTTGGTTGTATTTTTGATATAACTGCTTCATTTGTTTTTTCTTGTTTTGTTAATACTGTAATTCTTGAATTTATACCATTTCTTCTAGTTTCTAACTGTTTTATTGTTTTATTAAGAGCTTGTTTATCATCTCCTGGCAAACTATCTACAAGACCTTTTAAAGTATTTATTTGTGATTTTAATTCGCTCTCTTCTGATTTTAATTGTGATATTTCGTTGTTTATTACTGTATTATTTGATGTTAATATTCCTATAGATGTTGTTAATACTGTTTCTAAGGTTGTTTCTAAAGATTTAACTCCAGCAATTAATCCTGTTTTTCCATTTATTCCTTCTTCTAGAGTTTGACTTCCTGTATATAATGCATTTGCATTTGATGGTAATGAGTTTAATGCTGTACTTAAACCTGTAATTCCTTTATCTAACGTTTCTACCCCTGTTTTTAATTCTTTGCTTCCTGTTGATAATGAACTTATTCCTGTATCTATTTTTTTATAATTTTTATTTACTGTAGTTACACCTGTTGCTATTTGTCCCATTGCACTATTAAATTCTTTATTCTTCTTGTTATATTCTTCTGTACCTGTCTTCAATGTATTTGTACCTTCTACTAAAGCTTTGCTTGATGTTTGTAATATATTTACTTTTTTATATATTTCATCTAATTTATCAAAAACTTCTAAGTCACTTTCTTCTAATATCTTTGGTGTAACATATGTTGCTATATTATTTTGTTCAAAATCTATTGTATCCATTGTTATCTCTATTTTACTTGGTAACTCTATATCATTTTTACTTATCCCTAAACTTTCTTGCATTCCTGGAAGTGCCAATCCCATTACAATAGTTTTTGAGCCATCATTTACTATTTTTCCATTAGATACTTCTATATTTGTATTTTTTGAATTATCTATTATTGTTCCTGTAGCTACTACAAATGGTACATACATTTTCTCACTTTTACCATTTATATTTACTGTTCTTTCTTCATTATTTATATATTCAAGTGTTATTTTCACTCTTCCTGATTTCCCTAATATTTCTTCACTTGATATTTCTTTTCCATCTAACTCATATTTTACTTTACATGTAATTGGTAATTCTTTTGAACTTTCTCCCTGATAATATATGTCTGATCCTTGTGCCTTCCACTCTAGTGAATTTTCATTTTGAATATATTCTTCTTCTCCATTTGTGTTTTCTATATTAATTAAGTCTGAAACATCTCTTATTGTTTCTTGTTTACCTTCGTTTTCAATATGAGTGCTTACTATTGTTTGATATTTATTTCCATTTTTGTCTAATTTTGTGTATACTGTTTCATCTTTTGTATATGCTAATACTGGTATTGTATATGTCATCATTGAACATAAAACTGCTACTGAAATAATTCTAGAAATTATTTTATTATTCATTTTTATTCCTCCTAATTTTTGATTTTTCTCATTCCTATTGTAGTTTTACATATTATTTTATCAAATAACATTAGAAATGCTGGTAATACTGTTATTACAACTACCATACTTACAATTGCTCCTCTTGACATTAAAGTACATAAAGAACCTATCATTTCTATTTTTGAATATGCACCAACTCCAAATGTTGCGCCAAAGAAGCATAATCCACTTGTCACTATTGAACTTATTGATGTCCCTAGGGCCTCATCTATTGCTTCATGCTTTGTTTTTTCTTCTTTTCTTAAATTTATATATTTAGTTGTAATTAATATTGCATAATCTATAGTTGCTCCTAATTGTATTGTTCCAATTACTATTGATGCAATAAATGGTAATATCGTATTTGTATATGCTGGTATTCCCATATTTATAAAAATAGCAAATTCTATTACAATTATCAGTATTATAGGTAATGAAATTGATTTTAAAACAAATATCATAATTAGAAATATTATACCTATTGAAACTACATTAACACTATTAAAGTCATGATCTGCTATTTCTACTAAATCTTTCATTAATGGACCTTCTCCGGCTAATAATGCATCTTTATCATATTGTTTTAATATATCATTTACTTGGCTAACTTGATTATTTAATTCATCTGTTGCTAATTCATATTCTGAGTTTATAATTATTAATTGATATCTATCGTTTTCAAATACTGATTTTATATTGTCTGATAGCATTTCATCTGGAAATTCTGAACCAGCTATTTTAGAATAGCTTAGTGTCCATTCAATCCCATCTAATTTTTCTATCTTTTCAAGCATTTCGTTTAATTTATAATTAGGAATATCTTTATTTACTAAAGCCATTTCTGTTGAAACCATATTAAATTTATTTTTCAATTCATTATTTGCCTCTATACTCTGTAATGTATCTGGTAATGATTTATCTAAATTATAATAACTTTCGGTATTGTTATATCCCCAAATTGCAAATGGTAATATTATTAAAAATATTATTATTATTGCTATATGATGTTTAATATTAAAGTTCTTTATATGTTCAAATTTTGGTAAAATTTCCTTGTGTTTTGTTTTGTCTATCCATTTATTAAATACTAAAACCATTGACGGTAATATTGTTACTACACATACTAACCCTAACAATACTCCTTTTGCCATAACTAAACCTATATCTTTTCCTAAGGTTAAATTCATACTACATAATGCTAAAAATCCTGCTATTGTTGTTAATGAACTTCCTACTACAGAAACTAAGGTTTTTGATATTGCATGTGCCATTGCTTCGTCATTATTTGAGTAATTTTCTCTTTCTGATTTATAACTGTGATATAAAAATATTGCAAAGTCCATTGTTACACCTAATTGAAGTACTGCACTTATAGCCTTTGTTATATATGAGATCTCTCCTAAAAATATATTAGTTCCCATATTATATAAAATTGCAATTCCTATATTTAATAATAAAAATATTGGTGCTATATATGAGTCTAATGCTATTTGTAATATTGCAAAACATAAAATAACTGCTATTACTACATAAACGACTATTTCTTGATTAGATAAATCTCTAGTATCTACTACAACTGCTGACATACCACTTATTTTACATTGCTTACTTGTTATATCTCTTAATTTTTCTATTGTAGATATTGTTGTATCTGATGAAATCCCTTCTTTAAAAGTAACTAACATCGCTGTTTCACCGTCTTTATATATTTTGTCTTTTACATCATCTGGTATCATTTCTATTGGAACATTATTTCCCACTATATCTGATATTCCAATAACTTTTTCTACATTATCTAACTCCTTAAATTTGTTTTCTAACTTTTGTATATCTTTTGTTTTCATATCGTCTACTAATACTATTGAAAATGCACCCATATTAAATTCTTCTGATAATATGTTTTCTCCTTTTATTGTTTCTATATCATTTGGAAGATAACATAAAATATCGTAATTTATTCTAGTAGCTTTCATTCCAATGATTGATGGTATTAGTAACAATAATGCTATGATTAAAATTAATTTTTTGTGTTTACAAATCTTCTCTCCGAACTTTAACATGATCTTCTCCTTTCTTTTCTGACTATTGGTCATTTTTTATATATTACCACATTTATGACCAATGGTCAATATATTTTATGAATTTTTTTGATTTTTTGTTTATTTCACAAAGCTTAACTTCTTAATATATGATAATATTCCTTATATTTTTTCTTTTTTTATAATAATGTTTATAAATTTTATTGACTAAAAGTCAAAAATATGACATAATTTGTTTGGAGTGATTTATATGATTTCTAATAAAAAAAATAATGATAATAAAGAAAATAGATTGTTAAATACTGCCTTTAAACTTTTTACTGAAAAGGGTATTAAAGATACTTCTATTCAAGAAATTGTTGATGATGCTAGTGTTGCTAAAGGTACTTTTTATTTATATTTTAAAGATAAATATGAAATTCGTGATATTTTAATTGCAAAAAAGTCAGAAAAACTTTTTAATGATGCCTTAGCATCTTTAAGAAAAAATTATATATCGAATTTTTCTGATCAAATTATATATATTATTAATTATGTAATTGATGAATTAACTAAAAATCCTATTCTTTTAAAATTTATCTCTAAAAATTTATCATGGGGTATTTATAATAAAACAGTACAAAAAATTTATGAAAATGCTGAATTAAAAGAAGATGGTCTTTATAATGTTTTTATGAAAGGTATTAAAGATAACAATATTAAATTAGAAAACCCTGATGTTACGTTATTTATGATTATAGAATTAGTCAGCTCAACTTGCTTTAATTCTATATTATATAAAGATCCTTTACCAATTGAAGAATTTAAACCTTATTTGTATTCTACTATTAGAAGATTTATAGAGGAATAATATCTGGAATATTGCTGGATATTATTTTTTTATTTCCTTTAATTTTCCACAATTATAACACACTATTGTATTAGCTTTATAATGTTCTTAAAATTTGGCCCCATGAAACATAAATGGGGCTTCCACTATTTGCGTATTTTATATCAATTACGACAAAACACAAAAATAGAGTTTCAGTTTAATTCTGAAACTCTTTATTTTACTGGTTGCCCCAGTCTGTCAAAAAACAAACTATCTGCTTTTTTAAAGTTGGTATCTATTTCTTCTAGTAAAATATTGTTTACTGTTATCTTTTTAATACCAACATTAAAAATTATAGTATATTTATCATCATATAGGTAAATACGATTTACAAATATATTTACTAATGTTTTTCTATATTTTATATCATTAAGGTCACCATTTCTTAAGTCTTCTAAAAAGAATTTAATTTGTTCTTCTGTTAAGTTTACTAATTTACTTTGTTCTATGGCTAATTGAATTTTTGCCTTTTCTAAATCTGCTCTCTTTTGGGTTATTCTACTGCTTATCAAATCTACATTTTGTCCATTTTCTAATGCTATAAGTAAATTTTCAATATTCTTTTCTATTTCTTTAATTTCTTTTTCTAATGCCTTTATTAAACAACTCTGTGAATTCTCTTTTTGACATATTTGATATACTTTCGTTGCTATATGTCCAATATTTTTATCAGTAAGTAATTCTCTGCATTTATTTACTACTATGTTTTCAATAAGATGTTTTTGTATATTTTTTCTACTACATTTCTTTTTCTTGATTCCATTACAAGTATAATAATAATAAATTGCACCTGTTACAGATGTTCCACAAGTTCCAGTCATAGGTTCTTTACAATGCCCACAAAATAATTTAGTTGTTAATATATATTCTTCTTTTGCCTTTCCCATTGCGGGTGCATATTTATTCTTTTCTATAATTTCTTGTACTTTGTCAAATAGTTCTTTATCAATAATTGCTGGAATAGTATTTGGAAATTCTTCATCATTATAAATGTTTGTTCCAATATATCTTTTATTCTTTAATATCTGTTGTAAAGAATTCTTTTTGAATTCCTTACCTTGTATTGTTTTATATCCCTTTGAATTTAATTTCTTAACTATATCTAATATATTTGTACCATTTGCTCTCATTTCAAATATCTCTTTAACAATAGGTGCTGTTAAAGTATCTATTTCTAATTTCTTTTTAGTAAAGTTTCCCAATTTAATCTCTATTGTTTTATATCCAAGTGGTGGGTATCCTCCATTAAAGTATCCTTGTTCTGCATTAAGTTTTAGATTTCTCTTTACTCTTTGACTTAATTCTACACTATAATATTCTGCAAATGTTTCTAACATTCCTTCCATTGCCACCCCACTTGCATCATCTGAAATATGTTCTTTTGCTGAATATACTCTAACACCATTCTTTTTTAATTTATGTTTATATATTGCACTATCATATCTATCACGGGCAAATCTATCTAATTGATATACTACAATTCCTTGAAAAATTTTTTTATTACTATCTTCTATCATTCTTAAAAAGTCCGGTCTTTCATCACTCCTACCACTTAATGCTCTATCAATATATTCTCCAACTACATTATATTTATTTTGTTCACAAAATTCATAACATACTTTTAATTGTGCCTCTATACTAGTTTCGTGTTGCTTCGATGAACTAAATCTTGCATAAATTACTACATCCATTTCAAATTCTCCTTTCTATCTTTTGTAAATTCAAAATCATAATAACCTTTGTTATGTGTAACTTTTATATTCACATATTCTTGTTTATCATATTTGCATATATCATATTTATAGTTATTATCAATTTTAATCATTTCATCTATACTTGCAACATATTTATCTGATAACCATATTACAAACTTAAATGTATTTTCTTGTATGTAAGGTTTTATATCTTTATAAATATTAAATGCAATAGTTTCAATTTGTTGTTCACTTAAATTTAAATCCTCTTTCATAATTTTCTACCTCTTTTCTTAAAACTAAATTTAGTTTATATACTAGTTTCTAAATATGTCAAGTCCATTTATATTTCTCTTTCTCCATCAGTTCTCTCAATTTAGATGGAATTATTGCTTCTTCGTTACTATCATACATACAATTTCTCATCTGTATAAAATTAGGAATTGTTGTATATGTTGTTTTATGTGTATTTCCCTCTTTATCAGTCCAAGTTGTTGGAAAAGTTAAAGGGTTAATATGTAATTCATTTCTTAAAATAGAAATATGATTATTAAAAGTTTCACTGCTAAATTTATAATTCTGTTGTGTATATGTATATCCATTTTTATTTATTGCATTTAGTAATTTTCTTAACTTATCTTTCATATTATATTTTGATAATTTGGGTAATTTACTCTCACTAATAATTCTTTTGGCTACATCTAAACGATAGAATGGCTCTGAAAAGAATACTTGTTCTGCATAATAGTTAAATAACTCATCTGCAACATTTTCATCTTTATAGTTGTCTATATCCTTGTCTAATGTCCAATTCTTATAAGTCTTTAAGTTATTCAACTTACCATTTTTGATTCTAACTTCAAACCTAATAACTTTTTCAAAATATTCTAATTCCTCTTGTGTTATCTTACCTTTTCTAAATTTATCTTCTTGCTCTAACTGCTTATCATATATTACAAATTCTGCTGTTTTATTAGATGAACTTTTATACTTCTTCATATACTCAATGTCATCAAAATCTTCAATATCTAAATGCTCATCTCTTTCATCTAATTTTTTATAATTATTTCCAACTATTCCATCTGGTGCTATATCAACTATAAATTTAATTAAAGATAGATGTTGCTCATCTTTATATCTGTGATCTCTTTTATAATCTATTCTGCTCAACTTTGTTGCTCTATCTAAATTCTTTAAATATTTATCTTCTAAACCAAAGTAATTTTGAAATATATCCCTAATATTATTCATAATCTCAAATTTTGCATTACCTAATAATTCTTGATGTTTAATCATAATACTCAAATAATAAGTTCGAGGGTTATAATAAAAGTTGTAATCTTTTAAAGTATAATTTATGTGATAAATTTGTTTTTCTCTTTTATACTTACCTTTAACTTTTTTATTTATCCACTTTTCATATTCTTCAAACTCTGTATTTAAAATGCTATTTATTAAATCTGATACATTAAAAGGTACTATTAACTTTCTCTTTCTTATAAATCCCTTTTTAGTTGGAATTTCTAACTCTTTATGCTCTCTTATTTCACCTGCCAATTTAAACATATCTGTTGACAAACTCATTGTATCAGTGTATCCTGTATCTATTGCTTTATCTATTGTTTCAAACATTTCACATGGTATTCTTGACATTTCTACTCATCTCCTTATAATTTAATTATCCATAATATAAATAATGGAATCTTTATACAAATTGATGTGATTATATTTATAAACTCACATATAAAATTTTGACATCAATTAAACCTTTAAATATCAATTACTCAAACCAAATTTTCATTCAAAAATTTCGTTATCGTAATACACATTTGCTACTCTCTCTTATTATCTTATAATTTCTTCTTTTATCTTCTTGACTTTTACTTTAAAATGTTGTAAACTACTATTAAATAAAAATTAGTAAATATGCAATAAGGTAAAAAAATAAGTTGTTGTATTTACTACTTTTATATAATAAGTTGCTAACTATAAATATGATAACACGATTTTCTTCTTTTGTCAACAACTTATTTTAAAATTATAGTAAATATTTTAGTGAAAGGGTGAAACACATTGAAAACACTTGTTGAAATTAAATTTGATAATTCTAAACATAATGAATACTATTTATATAATGGTAAGAAAAAGATATTTGAATTTGGACTTCCTCTGTCTGACTTCATAAGTGTAAACATTAAAGAAAGGTATAATAATATAATTGAAAGTTCCTCTAATATTGATAAAGATTTAGAATCTTTATTTGAAACACGAGATACATTCATTTGTAATTTATTTTATGGTGCTGATTATAAAAGACTACTTCAAGATTCCTCTTTAAATTGTAAAGAAAAAGAAAGAAAAATTAACACATTGCTTGATGATATTGCAAAGAAACAACTCACATTCTCTACTATAATTGACTTCAGTTTCTTATACAATATTGATAAACACAAATATAATAGAATGATAGATAAGTTTATATTTGTATGTAATAAATTAAACTATCCTATTAGACAACCTATATATACTTATTCTACTTCAAATATAGATATAAAAGATGTTATAAATATAAAAGATGTTGATTTCGAAATTTTAGATAAAGAATATTTAGACTTCAAGATAAAAAATAGGGTATTAAACCATTATGATGGAATTGCCTCTTATTCTTGTGAAAACATAGATGAATTCTTTGCTATATGTATGATTACAATTTATAGTGAAAACTATATTATATCTAAATGTCAGAACTGCAATAAATACTTCGTACCATATAGAAAGAATGATGCCATTTATTGTGATAGAATTAGTCCTCAAAAAGATAATAAGACTTGTAAAGAATATGCTAGTAAAAGACCTAAAGGTGTTCTTGAATTATATAGAAAAATCTATATGAAAAAGTTTGCTAGGGTTAATAGAAATAAAGATAACTATACTCTAAAGAATGAATTTGACACTTGGAAATCTCAAGTTGAAAAGTTAAAGGCTGAGTATTCTTCTGGTACTCTATCTGCTGATGATTTTGAAAAGTGGCTTATTGAAAATGGTAAATAATTTACTATTTCTCCTTTATATAAAGTAAATGTAGGTGTTGAATTTATACACCTACATTTTTACTTTATACTCTTTCTACTTCCATAATCTTTGCTAACTTATAAAATGTATTCCTTTTCATATCTGCATTTATCATTGCTTGTGTTGCTGTCTGTTCTCCATTCTTCCATTTTGTATATTCTATAATATACTTGTCTGTTATTTCTGCTTTTGGTCTACCTAAATGCTTTCCTTGTGCTTTTGCTACTGCAATTCCTTCTTCTTGTCTTTTCCTTATATTTCCTCTCTCTTGCTCTGCTACAAATGATAATACTTGTAAGATTAAATCACTTATAAATGTTCCTAATAAATCTTTATATTGTGTTGTATCAAGTAGTGGCATATCTAATACTTTAATATCTGCATTACATTCTGTTGTAAGTTCTCTCCATTCATTTGTAATCTCTTTATAATTTCTCCCTAACCTATCAATGGAATGTATAACTAATAAACTACCTGGGCTATCTTTTAACATTCTTTTCAAGGTTTGATATTCTGCTCTATTAAAGTCCTTACCACTTTGTTTATCTACAAATGTTCTTTCTTTTGGAATTCCAAAATCACACATTGATTTTAATTGTCTATCTTCATTTTGTTCTTTACTACTAACTCTTACATATCCATAAATTTTTTGATTATCTTTCATACTAACCACCTCTTGGTCAGCTATTATAAATGCTTTGTTTGTAAAAGTCAAGGCTATTTTATAAATATTTGTAAAATATTTTATATACCTTTACAAACACGATATTCACTATATTTTTAATGTTTATAAAGGTATACCTTTATGAATATAACATTATATATAATAAAAATTATAATATTAAATAAATAATAAGTATACCTACTATCATCTTATCTAGTCATTCCTTTTGGAAGTATCCTATCTAATTGTGATTTTACTATTTGAACAAATCTAATTCTATCTTTTACCACTGTTTCTTTATATATTGGTGCAACTTGCTTTCTCATTGAATAATTGCCTCTTTCAAATGTCGGTGTTTCTGCTCTTACTTGTTCAAAAATTTCATTATTCTTTATTGTATCCCAACGATTTCTATATACATCCCTTTCTTGTTCATCATCAAAAAGTAAATTTAACAAACTCTCAACCTTTTCTCTTTCAGTTAAATTATGTTCTTTCAAAACTATGTATTCATTCCTTTTATATTCTGGATTTAAAGACATCTGTTTTGATACATTTAATAATTGTCCAAATAATTTTATATTTTCTCTTATTACATTAACATCTATACTTCCATTAGGCATTCTAAATTCTATTGTTTGTATTCCACCTTCTTCCATATTGCAAAAGTTAACTCCTCTATTTCTTGTATCTTTCATTTCTTCTATAATTACATCTAAATCTTCCTTTGTTTTAATATGAATACCATTTGCAAATACATTTGAAATTGTGTCATTACTTGCTTGTGCGTAATCGGAAATATTTTCTCTTGGTAAATCACCATTTCTATTAGACATCTTATAAAAGATTTCTTCACATTCATTATAAATTGTAAAGAAATTCTCCCATGCTTGATAGTCAGTTCCTAAAAAATCAGCTCCTAAATGTATATGACCGTCCACACCTCTGCGTTGTATTTAAATCATATTGTTGCATAATGTTACACACTAATGCTAATGAATTCATATCATCTCTTTTACTATGTAAAATAGGGCTAACTACTTCAACTCCTTTATCTAAAGTACTTTCATTTTCTACTATCCACTTATCTAATATTTTTCCAACTACTTTAAGAGGTTCTGCATACTCCCCTTCTGCCTCTAACTCAACTCCTATTGTAATATTAGATGGCAAATTTAAATCTTCTTGATATAAATCAATATTATCTATAATCCCAAATTCTTCAAATTTCCTTTCATTATCTAATGAACATATAATTAATAATTTATCTTTATCGTTAAGTTGCATACTTTCATTTTGTATATATTCTAATTTTTTAGTATCACCTTTTAATGAACTTATAATCATTGCTTGTCCTGATGATTGTAAGTCAATTGATTTATTATTTAAACATTCTATTTTTTGTCTCTCATCTTGTAGTGAAACTATTATCATTGCTATTTCAAATGAATTCAATTCTATATTTGAATTTCCTATACAGTCTAATTTAGATTTATCATCTTGTAGTGATAATATTATTTGCATAACTGAAATTGATGCCTCTGATTTATCTGAAAAATCTAAACCAATATTAGAATCTGTTAAACATCTGATTTTAATGTCATCATCTTCTATGGAAAGTACCACGTTTGCCTTATCAAATGGTTCTAATTCAATATTAGGGTTTTTTAGACAATCTACCTTTAATTTATTATCTCTCATAGAACATATTATACTTGATTTACTAGATGAGTCTATCTCTATATCAGTATTTATTAGACATTGAACTTTTAATTGTTCACTTTGTAATGATTCTATAATTTCTACAATACAATATAAATCTAGTCCAATATTTTGATCTGTTAGATATCTTAACTTTATTTGGTCATCTTCTAATGATTTTATTATCTCTTTCTTTATATATGGATTAAATTCAGAATTTTCATCGTTTATACATTTTATTTTATCTTCTTGACTAGATGTTTTCAATAAATTTTCATATTTTTCATCTAGTAGTCTATAATATTTCTCTGAAATATTACTATCTACCAAACATAAATAAAAAGTTAATTTTCCTTCTAAAGAAATACTAATCTGTGCATCCTCAAAAGAATTTATCTGTAAATCAATATTATCTATACATTTTAAAATTTCTAATTTAGTCTTTTCATCTAAATTATCATTATTATTTCTTAAATATTCTATTTTTTCATTGTCACTCAATATCATCAATTTAGATATATCCATCAACTATTAACTCCTATTTTTAAAAACCTTTTTATTCTATTTAAAATCTTCTTTAATATAGTTTCTTTTACAACTATACTTTTAATTTCTTCACTATTTTCTGTTATTTTGTTATGTCTAAATAAATTATCATAACTATAAATTGTTTGTTTCATACTTTCTTGTTTTTCTAACTCTATTTTATCTTCTTCAATCAATTGCTTTCTTTCATCTTCTGATGCCCAATAATCTCTATATAATACAGATAAAATAACTTTTGTCTCATATAATAAATTTTGTTCTTGTAAATCTTTTTCAGGATTTATATTTGATATGTAATCTGATTTATTTTCTTTTATAAAATCTTTTAAACTCTTTGGTATTTTATTTAAAGATTCTTCATCTGCATAATTAAGTATAATATCAACCTCTGCAAGTCCGTCTCTATATATTTTTTCCATAATATAAACATTCCTTTTTTTATAATCTTTTGTATTTTAAAAAATATCTAATAAAATTATATTATAAACCTTATAAAAAGTAAATGGAATTAATAAAGATACTTGTAAATATTTAGTATTATAAAATTTACAAATTAAAGTACACTATTAATTTGTAATAACCTAAAAATATTGTATTATATAACCCCCCTAGAAATTGAATGTCATTATAATCTCACACTAATAAAACAATAATAAAGTAGGGGCTAGTTTGCTCCTACTAATTTTCTATATTTTTAATTATAATTTCTGTATCTAACATTTTTGAAATTAAGTAACCATAGTAAAACATTTTTTCACATTCTAATGCACTCATCTGCATTTCTATTTCCCAATACTTTTCAAATAGTGTTTGTTGTGCTTCTGTAAATGACTTTTCTAATATATCTGAAACCTCTATACTTTTAGTTCTTATCTGTTCATATTCTGTATTTGTTCTACAAAAATCTTCCTCAAACATTTCATATATATTTTGTAACATTGTTATCTTATTAAAATATAGGTCAACATCTTTTGTAGTATCTGTTTCAAATATATTATCAAAATGTTGTAACAATTGTTTTATCTTTTCCTTTTGTTCTTCTATACTTTTAGTTGCCATATATATACTAACACCTCCTACCTCTCTAAAATAAGTTTGCAAACCTTGTAATGCTAGTATATAGGCTATTTATCGAATTCACAAGTCCCTTATTTTAAAAACTTTCTAAACTTTTATATTAATATTTTCACATATTATTTTAAGTATCTAAGTTTTAAAATATGTCAAGGGTTTTTCTCTTTATTTTATATTTGGGCTTATACTCTTTATTGCTTGTAATATAAAAATGCCTTAAATTTGATTTTCACAACACACGGAATATAATATATGATATTTTCATTACACTATATTTATATTTTGCTGGATTTCAAAAACTTTTGTCTTATTTTTCTTAATTCTTCATAACTTTCTATTTTGTTATTTCCGCTACCTCTAATCTTCATTGCATACTTAAAAGATGTGAATTTATACTTTGATAGAATTTTACAATCAGTTGTTTCTATATCTGTATCTATAAATTGCTTGATTGGTTTTCCATATTCATTATAAGATTGTACAACATAAGGGCTTTCTCTGTTAGGTATATACCATTTTCCAAGTATCTTTTTCTCTTTTAGTGGTGAATTATACATTACTTGACACCTTACTTGCAATTTCTTTGCAATATTTACTGCTAGGCTTTTGTTTCCTATAATTGCTATCTTGTATGTATCTTTTATAATAAACATTGGTATTTTTAATAAATCAATCCACGCTACTAATTGATTGAATAAACCATAATTAAGGTCATCTAATATTGTGATGACTGGGCTACTGCTTAATTTTGAATATGAAATAATTTCTGGCATTGGAACCTCTTGTAATTCCAAGAATTCTAACTCTTTCATTTCTGAAATTCCTCCTCATCTATTCCAATAACTATATTAAATATTTTATCTAATGTAAAACTACATACTTCTGCTAATTTATATAGTGTTGTTATTTCCTCTGATGACATATACCCCATATTTATTGTACCAATTATATTATTAGATGTATCGCGAATATTTGATACCATTTCTAGGAATAACATTGGGTCTGTACTTGTTATTGTTTCTTCTAATGCTTCTTGTAACTTCTTTCTTTTTAAATTACTCTTTGTGTTTAACATTTTGTAACATCTCCTTTCCCAAAATATAATCTATCTTATCTAACATTAAAATCGCTTTAGTGGAAAGGGTGGAAATGTATTCGTAATCGGTATAATTAATATCTGTTTCCATATCTAAAAGTGAATTGATATGCCTTGATAATCTGCTGATGTCTATCATATCTTCTTGAAATGATGTGTTTTTTAGATTTTCTTTTAACTCTACTATATGCAATACAATTCCCCCTCACCATAAAATTAAGGTAACTTTGATAAAATACTATTATCATTAATATTTTACTTACACAAAAAAATAAGGGTTAGAATTTAATCTAACTCTTATTTATATAACTCATTATTGCAAACCCACCTACGAAATAGTAGTAGTTTGTTTTTAACTTGTTTGGTTGCGGAGGGTAGACTCGAACTACCGACCTTTGGGTTATGAGCCCAACGAGCTGCCAACTGCTCCACTCCGCGATGTTTACGACATTTTTTATTATAGACCATTCTATTATATTTGTCAATACATTTTGAAAATTTAATTTGAAATTTTAGTTGATATATCAACAATTGAATTACTAATATATTATATGCAAACATTTAGAAAATAATACAAATTTTAAACTGCCTTCATTTTAAAAAATCGCTATAAAATAAATACCACCAATGGATTTTCACCAAAGGTGGCTTATTTTATTATATTTTAATATAATCTTTTAATTTCTCAAACTTTGCATCCCCAATACCTTTCACATTTTTTAAATCTTCTATTTTATTAAATTTGCCTTTTTCTTCTCTATACTTTATTATTTTTTCAGCAGTTGCTTGTCCAATACCTGGTAATGTTTCTAGTTCTGCTTGAGAAGCAGTATTTATATTAATAATACTTTTCTGCTTTTTTGTATTAGAATCAGATTTGCCATTAGAATTAGATTCGCTATTATTAGAATTTGAAATTTTTATATCTTCTCCTGCATCTGTACTTATATAATTATTTTGATTTGTTTGATTTTTATTATCTTTTTTATTTGGTATTTTTATTTTCATTCCATCTTCTAACTTATATGCTAAATTTATTTCAGATATATCAGCCTTTTCTGTTAATCCTCCCGCTTCTTCTATAGCGTCTCTTATTCTATCTCCTTCTTCTAATTCTAATACTCCTGGTTTTTTTACCTCCCCTGATATATCAACAATAATTTCTTTTGTTTCTTCTTTATTCGTTTCTGAATTACCATCCTCATATGGAATAAGTACATTCTTCTCTGTTTCATTTTGATATATTTCTAAATTTTCATCTTTTATTACAAAAAAATAATATATACTTACTGCCCCAACTATTAAAATAATTATAAAAATTATTCCCATTGTTTTATTATTAAATTTATTCATGTTATTCCTCCTTTATTTAAAAAAATTATTGAATTTTGTCTAAAAATAATATATAGTATCAATATAATATTTTTAGGAGATTTAATTATGAGATTCAAAAGATTATTAATTAGTACACTTTTTACTTTGTTAGTGCTAACAAGCACTTTTACTTTTGCCACAGATAAGGACGTTTCGCCTTATTCTGAAGCATCGATTTTGATAGATGCAAATACTGGAAAAACTCTTTATGAAAAAAATGCAAAAGAAAAAATGTATCCTGCAAGTACTACAAAAATTATGACTGCAATTTTAACAATAGAAAATTGTGATTTAAATGATATAGCTACAGTTAGTTATAATGCTGTAATGTCTGTTCCTTCTGGGTATTCTAATGCTGCTTTACAAATAGATGAGCAATTAACTTTAGGACAACTTTTAGAAGTATTATTAGTTCATTCAGCTAATGATGCTGCAAACGTTCTAGCAGAGCATGTTGGTGGATCTAACGAAAGTTTTGCAACAATGATGAACACAAAAGCAAATGAAATTGGATGTTCAAATACCCATTTTACAAATCCTAGTGGAAAGCATGATGATAACCATTATACAACAGCTTATGATTTAGCTTTAATTACTCAATATTGTATGAAAAATTCAACTTTTAGATCTATTGTATCTAAAAGTTCATGTACTATAGCTCCTACAAATAAGTATGAGCAAAGACATTATAACAATACAAATGAACTAGTTATTCCAAATGAAAATAAAAAAGCTGATAATTATTATTATAAATATGCAATTGGCGTAAAGACTGGATATACTAAAGAAGCTAAAAATTGTTTGATATCTGCAAGCAATAAAGATAATTTTGAATTAATATCTGTAGTATTAGGTTCTAAAGCAACAGAGCTTGGATTAAGTGGTAGAAATATAGATTCTATAAACCTATTAAATTATGGATATAATAATTATACAATAAAGAAATTAAAAAATAAAAATGATATTATAAAACAAGTAGAAGTTGCTAACGCTACTAAAGACACCAAAAATTTAGATATTGTCATTTCTGATAATATCGTTGCATTAATGAATCAAAATGACTCTTTTAACACTACTTTACCAGAAATACAAATTGATAATCTAACTGCACCTATTTCTCAAAATGCTGTAGTTGGAAAAATAAAATATAATGTTAATGGAATAGAATATACTAGTGATTTATTGGCTTCACACAATGTAGAAAAATCTAAAACAGGTCCGTTAATTATAAGAATTATTTTGCTGTTATTGATAATATTTATCATATTTAGATTATTTACAATAAATTCTAGAAATAATAATAGAAAATATAAACATTTTAAATAGAAATTTTAGTAGGAGAATTAAAAATCTCCTACTTTTTATATAATGGAAAAGTTAGTATAATTTTTTTATTATAGAACTTTTTGATTACAAAGCATAATAATTTAATTTTAAAAACGAGTTCGACTATTAAGTCGTTATTCATT
>CAOPQH010000013.1 GCA_948505485.1 uncultured Clostridia bacterium | reverse complement strand
ATCATACAAATATATAATTTGCATATAAATCAAATAGGGTGATTATATGGTAACGATGAAAATATCAAATAAGAAAAAAATAAGAAATTCATTATTTGTTTTTTTTATAATTATATTTGCATTATTAATTAGAATAGGATATTTGCAATTTGTAAAAGGAGAAGAATTAGAAGGTTTAGCATATCAGCAACAATGTTTAAATAGAAATGTAAACCCCAAAAGAGGAACTATCTATGATGCAAGTGGAAAATACATATTGGCTGTGAGTAGTACAGTAGAGACAGTAACAATAAATCCAACAAATATAAAAAGTGAAGATAAGCAAAAAGTTGCTGAAATTTTAAGTAATATATTTGATTTAGATTATGAAAAGACTTGGAAAAAAGTTAAAAAGAAGAGTTCTATAGAAATAATTGCAAAAAAAGTAGAAAAAGAGAAATCAGATAAATTGAGAGTATGGATGGCTGAAAATGATATAAGTACAGGAATTAATATAGACGAAGATACAAAAAGATATTATCCATATAGAAATCTAGCCTCACAAGTTATTGGATTTTGTGGTGGCGATAATCAAGGATTAGATGGTGTAGAGGCAAAATTTGATGAAGAATTAAAGGGAAAGGCAGGAAGTATAGAAAGATTAACAGATGCTAAAGGTGGAGAAATTGGAAGCAAAGGTGAAAATTATACATCAGCTCAAGATGGAAAGAATCTTATTTTATCAATAGATATGACAGTTCAGTCAATTGTTGAAAAGTATTTAGAAGAGGCATGTATAGATAATAAATGTACTGATGGTGGAAATATAGTTGCTATGAATCCGAAAACTGGGGATATATTAGCTATGGCAACATATCCTAATTACAATTTAAATGAGCCTTATGAACCTAATACAGAAGAATTAAAATCTGTATGGGATACTATTGAACAATCAGAAAAAACAAAGAACTTACAAGCAATGTGGAGAAATAAAGCAATAGCAGATACGTATGAGCCAGGATCAACATTTAAGACAATAACATCATCAGCTGCAATAGAAGAAGGGATAACAACACCCGACAAGGATGGAGAGTTTTGTTGTACTGGTGGAATAGAAATAGCAGGTGTGCGAATTAAATGCTGGAGGTATTATAGACCTCATGGATCACAAAGTTTAAGAGAGGCATTAATGAATTCTTGCAATCCTGTTTTTATAGGATTAGGTCAAAGAATAGGAGTGCAAAAATATTATAGTTATTTAAGAAAATTTGGATTTTTAGATAAAACAGGAGTAAGATTACCAGGAGAAGCAAAAGGAATATTTTTGGCAGAAAACAAAGTAGGTCCTGTAGAACTTGCCACTATAAGTTTTGGGCAAAGGTTTGAAGTAACTCCTTTACAAATGGTAACTGCAGTTTCAGCAATAGCTAATGGAGGAACAGCAGTAACACCAAGAATTGTAAAATCCACAGTAGATAGTAAAACAGGTGAAATAACAGAACTTCCGGTGCAAGAAAAAGAAAGAGTAATATCAAAAGAAACAGCAGGTAGTGTTTTAAGTATGATGGAATCTGTTGTAAGTGAAGGTACAGGTAAAAATGCTAAAGTTGCGGGATATAGAATAGGAGGAAAAACAGGTACATCAGAAGATGGTGTAAATACTAATAAATATGTAACATCCTTTCTGGGTGTTGCGCCAATAGAAGACCCTCAAATAGTGCTTTTAATAACTTTATATAATCCAACAGGAGAGGGGGGACACCAAGGAGGTGTGTGGTTCATTTTGTTGCTACATTCTAAGCAACATTCAAAAAGCCTTACAATTTAGGCAAAAAAATAGAACAATCAAATCAAAGAGAAAGTAGTTTCGTTTTATAAATTACTTTCTCTTTTAAAATATATGAAGTGGGACAAGTCGTCCTAAATAAATATATCTCTACAGAGAGTAGGAAAATATGGCAAAAAACAATTTTGTCTTGTAGATAATTATAAAGGTACAAAGTGGACAGGTTGTCCACAATTGATATAATCATACAAAGAGTAGGGTTATATAAGAAAAATATATGTTGCAAAAAGGTATGCTTTTTTGTAATACATTTTTTTACAAGTAATACCATTAGAAAGCTTTGTTTTCAAGTGTTTTATGGGGTGATGTAATACATCTATTCTTGCACTACGTGAAAAAAGTAAAAAATTTTGAAAATGGGCAGACTTTATAAATTGAGCACGTTAGAATAAATATAGTTATTAAATATAACAATTTAAAATTAAATGTAGGGAGAGATGAAAAATATTAAATAAGGAAGAATTAAAATCATTTCAAGAAGAATCTGTTATTGATTCTTGGTATAATACTAGAGCAGAAGATTTATATATACTAAATAATGTAGATAGAAAGAAAATAGCAGAAATAACAAAAGAAGATACCTATCAAAAAATAGCAAATGAAATATCTAAAATAGCAAAAGAAGATGATATGGAAAGAATATTAGAAAAAATAGATAAGCATTGTAATAAATTAATTAATATTGGTGGACATGAAAATGAAAAGTTTTATAAAGTTGGATTTATGGATGGAATTAATTTGATTATTGAATGTATAGGGGGAAAAGCAAAATGTTAAGTAAATATGGAATTTTATATAGTAAATATTTAGAAAAATATAAGCCAATAACATATCAAGAATTGATAATGAATGGAACAATAAATGATTTTTTGGAATTAAAAGATAAAGAATTTAATGATTTAAAGAATTCTATTATAATGGAATTAAAAAATAAATATAAGAAACCTAATACAGATAGTTTTATAGAACTATCTCAATATAATAATTTTATTTATAATATAGCAGATGAAATTGTAATTTGGACATCATGTCCAAATTCAATAAAAAACTACATAGAGTAAGAAAATGGTTGAAAAAAATACTTATATAAAATGTCGGACAAAAATCTGACGTTTTTTTGGAAATCTGACAAGTTAAAGGCATTGCCTTTAAGAGTTTTTGGGGTGTATGTCAGACACCTATTCTTGCACTACGTTAAAAATAAAATAAACATATAAGATATAGTAAAAAAGGAAAACAGGGACAGCTCATTTATGCTATCCCCAATTTCTTTTTTAAAGGTTAAGGTTATTCCGTCCAAAGTTAATTGAAATCAACTTTAGGTACTTCTTTTGCAGACTCATCAGCCTCAAAATATTGCATAGGATAATATCCACTCATTCCAGCGACCATACTAGTAGGAAATTTTTGAACTGCTGTATTATAAGCTTTTACTTTTTCATTGTAATGCTGTCTAGCTACAGAAATTCTATTTTCCGTTCCAGCCAATTCATCCTGTAATGCAATAAATTGTTCACTAGCTTTGAGGTCAGGATAATTCTCTGAAATTGCAAGTAATCTGCCGAGGGCAGAATCTAAAGCGTTATTTGCTTCACTGATACTTTCCATATCTCCACTCTCAATACTTCCAGCAAGTTTTGACCTTGCATCAGCAATTTCTGTGAATACTTTTTCCTCATGGGTTGCATAACCCTTAACAGTTGCTACCAGATTTGGAATAAGGTCGCTCCGCCTTTGAAGTGTTGTCTCAATCTGAGACTGTTGCATTTCAACATCTTCTTTCAAAGATACCAAACTATTTCTAGTTCCAAAAAACCAGAATAGTGCTACTACTACAACTACACCAATACCAATTAATACTTTTGTTCCATTTTTCATTGTAAATTACCTCCTAATTGTTTTTAATTTCTTGTTTTTGATTTACAATTTCCATATTCAATTTGCTATCGTGAGGCACCACCTCCTCCGGAGAATCCACCACCGAATCCACCTCCACTAGATCCAGAAGAACTACTATCGCCAATACATTCTAAAATAATAAATACAATTCCATCTCCAAAGATGTGACCTGTAATACACTCAAGAACAATAAGTAGAATTATAATTATTACTATAATAATAAACCATTGACCTGCTGTTAATTCATCTGGTTCTTCAATTTGAATTGATTCGGTATTCAATCCGGTTATTGCAATGTCATATTCCTCACAGAGAACTTTTAAAACTGCATTGACAGTAAGTTTTGTCGCCTCAGTATATTCATCGTTTTCACGGTGAGGGACAAAGTAGTCATCAAGAATTCGACCGCATTTTGAGTCGTTTAAGCATCCTTCTAACCCTCTTCCGATTTCAAGTCTAACTTTTTCATCAGACCGAGAGAATAAAAGTAATACTCCATTATCTTTTTCTTTTTTGCCTATGCCCAAAGTATTAAATAAATTATTTGCATAATCTTCAATACTTCTGTCAAGTAAACTTTCTACCGACACAACGGCAAATTCTGCTTCTGTCTTTTCTTCGAGTTCTACTAGCATTTTGTTGAGCTCTTTTTCTAAATCGTCATCGATGATATTATCTTCATCATAGATGTAAATATCTTTCTCAACTTTTGGGATTGGGATTTTTTCAGATGTAGTACATCCAGTAAGCATACTCATAAGAGTAGTAAATACCATGAGTAACATCACATATGAAATTATCCGTTTTTTGTTCATAACTTTTTCCTTCCTTTCTCAGATTACAATCTGATTATTTTGATATATGTTAAATAAGCCAAAAGCTTACCTATTAAATATTATATAATATTTTACATAAAATTACAATACTAACATAAATTTAATCCAAAATGCTTATGAATATTGATATGATTGAATTATAAGTTTTGTAAAAAGTATTTAATAATTTTGTTGTAAGGAAATAATAGAAATATTGATAATAAAAGTAATTTGTGATAATATATGAAAAACAAAGAAAGTGAGATGATAAATTTGAAAGTATATCATGGTAGCACATTTATTGTAGAAAAACCAAGTTTAGAAATATTAAATTATAGAACAGATTTTGGAAAAGGTTTTTATACAACAACAGATATTAGTCAAGCAAAAAGATGGACAAAAATAAAAAAAGGAAGAATGCAAGAAGAAAAAAGAGATGAAAATATAAAAAGATATGTTAATATTTATGAATATACAGAAAATGAAGACCTAAATATATTAAACTTTGAAGCAGCAACAGAAGAATGGTTGAAATTTGTATTTAAGAATAGACAGAGTAATGAACTTGTGCATCAATATGATATTGTAATAGGACCAGTAGCTGATGATAATTTATATCAAGTTTTAGTAAGTTATGAAAATGGAGTTTATGACATGGAGGAAACAATCAAAAGGCTTAAGACATATTTATTATCAAATCAAATTTCATTTCATACATTAAAATCGTTAGAATGTGTAAAATATATAGAAACTATTGAAGTAGGTGAGGAAGATGAGTGAAGGTAAATTTACTTGTATGATGTTTATAATAGTACAAACATTATGTGATAGTATAAAAAATTACTTTAATATTAGTTATGAAGAAGCAATGAATTTATTGTATCATTCTAAACTATATAAAGCACTAGAAAAAGAAGAAACAAAAATGTGGTATTATAGTAATTATGATTTATTTAGAATGTTTTTAGAAGAAAAAGAAACAGGAAAATATACTGTTTATGGGGGATAATATGGAAAAGAAAATAAATGATTTTATTGTATTTTGTATTGAAATTTTCAAAGAAGAAAATAAACTTACAGGACAAGAAACATATGAATTGTTTGAAAAGTATGGAGTATTAAAGTATTTATATGATGGGTATGATATGCTACATACACAAGGTAATGGATGGCTTATGAATGATATAAATGAATTTTTGAAGATTAGAGGATATAATATTGAAGAATAGGTAAAGATACTAAAACGCGTAAAGTAATAATATAACTAAAATAGATTCAATAGCAAATTTTGATATATCAAAGAAGAATAGTAATTTGTTTAACTGAATTATTTATACTTACTATTTAAAATTATAATATAAGAATAGAAGGTAACTATATGATAGCAGATAAAAATGAAATTATTTATAGTCTAGAAAAATCTGTAAATGAATTAGAACAAGTTATAAATGATTCGATAAAAAATAATAATCAAAATTATAAAGAGATATATAATAGTTTAGGAACAACTTTATTATGGATAGGAAGTTGCTTAGATAGATTAAAATCTGTAGGTGTAATATATGACGAAAATGAAGGTAATTATGAACAAGCATTTAGAGGTGCATATAATGCCCAGAAACATAGTGTATCGTTAGTAAGCTTTCAACATTATAAAAAAGGTGGAATATCGTTTCCAATTTCTTTTCCATTAGTAATACCAGCCCCTAATTATTACTTTAATAAATTAGATGAAAAGATTATAAAATTTACAGATCAGATTAAAACATATAATGATATTTTAAGTAATAAACCTGTAATGTTAGAAGTTAAAAAAATGCAACAAATTATAATTACCAAATTTAATAATATATAATTATATAAAATACATGTTGTAAAGATGATAGCCAATGTATTGAAAATCAAGATTCAACTGATTTAGTAACAGAATAAGAAGAAAAAGATAGCTGGAAATTAGTAAAAAACTAATTATCTGGTTATTTTTTTGTGGATTTTCATAAAAATTTAAAGAGATTTTTAAAAAATTACCGATTTTTGAGTTTTAAGTGACATTTACTTAATAGAGTGGAAAAAGTAATAAAATTTTTTCCAACATAATAAACTTAAATATCAAAAAATAAAGAGGTAATTGAAATATGAAACAAAGCTCTAGATGTCTAGTTAATAATAAAGATTTATATCAATTGCAAGTTGGAAATATGACTGTTGAATTTAAATATTCTGAAAATGATAAAAAAATTAAGGAATGCATGATAAATGTTTTAAGACAAAAAATAGGAAAGTAACATTGCTTTGCAAGTTTGTATACTGAAGCTGTAACAGATAAATCTTAACAGTTTTAGAGACATGGGCTGATTTTCTAATTTGGACACGTTATACTATATAGAGAAGGGAGGGAAGAATAATAATGGCTGGAAGAAAATCAAAATATTCTTCAGAAAATTCAAATAACAATAAAGTAAAAATATGGTCAGTTGCAGTATATATAAGGCTTTCACAAGAAGATAGTGACAATGGAGAAGATAAGAGTGAAAGTAACAGTATAACAAGCCAAAAAGCATTATTAAATGAATTTATTGAAGAACATGATGATTTGATTGTTTATGATACTTATGTTGATGACGGTTACACAGGAACAGATTTTAATAGACCTGGATTTCAAAGGTTACTAGAAGATATGAGAAAAGGAAATATAAATTGTGTACTAGTTAAAGATTTATCAAGACTTGGAAGAAACTACATAGAGGTTGGTAATTACATAGAGCAAATATTTCCGTTATTTAATATTAGGTTTATTGCTATCAATGATAGTGTAGATAGCTTTAAAAATCCTACAAGCACAAATACAATATTAGTACCATTTAAGAACTTAATAAATGATGAGTACTGTAGAGATACGTCAATAAAAATAAGGTCAGCACTAAATGGAAGAAAAAAGAAACGGAGAATTTGTAGGAGCATTTGCATCTTATGGATATATTAAAAATCCAGAAGATAATCATAAGTTAATCATTGATAAAGAGTCAGCCGAAATTGTAAGGAAAATTTTTGAATGGAAGGTAAATGAAGGTTTAGGAAATCTAAGTATATGTCATAGATTAAATGATATGGGAGTTTTAAATCCAACAGGTTATAAAAAGAAAAAGTTAAATCAAAATTATAATAATGCTAAAATTTTGCAAGAAGATTATTCTTGGTGTCCATCTACAGTTAGAAATATTTTGAAAAATGATATATACATAGGAAATGTTACACAAGGTAAAAGAAGAGTAAAAAGTTATAAAGTTCATAAAGTAGAGCAAGTACCAGAAGATGAATGGATTACAGTAGAAAATATGCATGAATCAATTATAGATAAAGAATTGTTCGAAAAGGCACAAGGATTAAGAAAAGTAGATACAAGAGTACAAGATAGTGGAAGCCTAAGTATGTGGGCGGGAATGTTAAAGTGTGCAGATTGTGGGAGAGCAATGCATAAAAAATATTGTAAAAACAAAAGTGGTACTGTTTACGAATATTACATATGTGGCACATACAGAAAAAAGTCAAACAAGTTATGCACAAAACATACTCTAAAAGTGGAAGAATTAGAAAAGGCAGTATTGGAGTCTATTAAATTACATATAGATTTACTTATTGATATTGAAAAATTATTAGAGCAAATTAATAAGTCTACTACAAAAAAATTAGCAAATGAAAATATGGAGAATATAAAACAAGCAAAAGAAAAAGAGATAGAAAAATTAAATAATTTGAAAAGATGTTTATATGAAGATTGGAAAAACGATTATATAACAAAAGAGGAATATTTAGAGTATAAACACAAATATGAACAAGACACTGAAAAAATAAAAGAAATAATGGCGAATTTGGATAAACAAAAAGAAAAACAAGAAGAAATTATAAATGGTAATAGCCTATGGATAAAAAACTTTAAAGCACATAAGAACATAACGGAAATAGACAGAGATATTATAACAGAGTTAATTGATTACATAGAAGTACATGAAAATAAAAAAATAACCATTCATTTTAAGTTTATGGATGAATTAGATAAAATATTAGAATACATAGAAGATGAAAATAAAACAAGTATCTTTGAAAGAGTAAAAGAAGCATAAAACTATAGCTACAATCAATGTTAAAATTAAGTTCAACTTTGTGTAGCGACAAAATGCACCAAGGAGGTGGTGTGGCAGCACCAGTAGGAGGTCAAGTTTTTAGTGAGGTTTTACCATATTTAGAAGTTGTTCAGGGAAATCAAGAAGAAATAGAAAAAGTGGAAGAAGTAAGTGTACCAAATTTAATAGGAATGTCTATAAAAGAGGCAGATAAAACAGTAAAAGACATAGGATTAGAATTAAATATTGAAGGAATTACAGAAGAAAACAAAGAAAGTTTAGATGAAGAAAATACAATAATTAAAGAGCAAACTCCAGTTGAAGGAATTAAGATAAATAAAGGTAATAAAATTTTTGTGAAATATTAAAATAAAATACTCCCTGTCTACATTGACAGTATTATAATGTGATATAATTATTTTTATAATTAGTAATTTATTGTTAGAATTATAATATAATATATTATTCAATTATTCTGAATGGCACATCAAAAATTTTCCTGTTATTCTTGTTAAAGCATCAACAGTACTTTACAGAGAAACTTGGTTTATAGAATTTGTTAATTTTTTAGCAAATAAGGATATCTAAATGGAGAAAAAGACGAAGTGTCTGAAAATATAATTAGTTCAGATACTTCGTGTTATATTATTATAATGATCAAAATGGAATGTATTATTTGCGAGTAGAAAAAAGTTGTAACAAATTATAGAAATGTGTAGAAATATTTTGTGATTTAGTATATAATGCTTTTGGAGTAATAGCACTCGAGATAGGTGAATAAATGAATGACGAATATTTAATAAAAATAGACGAGCCAAGAATTCAAGAAACATGTGATGCATATTTTAAGTGGAAAGACTTAAATACATATGTAAAAAGTTTAGTATCAAGAGGAATTAATATGCCAGATGCAATAAGTGAACCTATGGGTTGCTATTGTTTAAATCTTCTTTGGAATAAAAGTTCAGGAGGAGATGCTAAATCTCTTGATGGTAGAAAAATAGAGTTTAAAGCTACAAGCAATTATGAATACGATTTAAGTAGTTTCGGACCAAAATGTGATTTTGATGATTTAGTCTTTTTAAGATTTGACTTAGATTTAAATATGTTGTTTGTATATGATACTGGTGTAAATTCAGAAGAATTAAAGAAAATACCAGTATCAAAAACAGCAACAGTAGGAGATTATCAAAAGGCAGGAAAAAGACCACATATAAGAATTATTGAATCAATAATAAATGCAAAGAAATTAGAACCAACTGTGATATTTAATATCAGACGAGGAATGATAGTTGAAAAAGGATGAAAGGCAGAGTGTTAATTACTCTGTTATTGTAACTAATAAAATCGCGGCGTGCCGCAAAAGATAAGGAGAAAATAATTATGTATAAGATTTGTAGCCTTTTTGCAGGTGTTGGCGGAATAGATTTAGGATTTTTAGAAACAAATAAATGTGAGATAGCATATGCTAATGAATTTGATAAATATGCGGTAGAAACTTACGAAAAAAACTTCAAGAATAAAGTAGATTGTAGAGACATTCACAATGTTAAAGTAAATGATATACCAAATTTTGATATAATGGTAGGTGGATTCCCTTGTACTTCTTTTTCAGTAGCAGGATATAGAAAAGGATTTGATGATGATAGAACAGGAGATCTGTTCTTTGAAATGGAAAGAATTTTTAAAGAAAGAAAACCGAGAGTAATATTTTTAGAGAATGTAAAAAACTTAGTAGGCCATGATAAAGGAAATACATTTAAAACTATAATTGATAGACTAAATGAAGCGGGATATAAAGATAAAATAAAATGCCAAGTATTAAATGCTTGTGAATATGGCAATATACCACAAAATAGAGAAAGGATTTATATTGTAGCATTTAGAGATAAAGAAGATTTTGACAGATTTCAAATGCCAATGCCGACGGCTTTAGATAAAAATATAAAAGATGTTTTTAATTTTGATACAAAAGTTGATGATAAGTATTATTATACAGAAGGAAAATACAAAGGCAATATATATAAATTACTAACAGAAGAAATGGATGATGACAATACAGTGTATCAATGGAGAAGAAAATATGTAAGAAAAAACCAAAGTAACTTAGTGCCAACATTGACTGCAAATATGGGAGAAGGACGGACATAATGTACCGCTAATAAAAACAAAATTTGGCATAAGAAAACTAACACCAATAGAATGTTTTTATGCACAAGGTTATCCAAAATATTATGAATTACCAACAGATATGGCAGATAGCAAGTTATATAAACAAGCAGGAAATAGTGTTGTAGTTCCAGTTATCAATAGGATTGCCGAAAATATAATGAAGGCACTAAATTAGTTAGAGTAAAATAATAGGATTGAGAAAATATAGATAATTTAAGATGTTTAGGATATGAAGAAAATAATAACGAAAAATTGCAAATTTACAATTTTATGGAGGATAACTTATGGATAAATATATGAAAATAGCAAAAGAACTATCAGAAGAAAATCTAAAAACAAATAAAGGAGGACCATTTGGGGCTTGTGTTGTTAAGAATGGAAATATAATAGGAAAAGGTTCTAACCATGTTTTAAGTGATAATGATCCAACTGCCCATGCAGAGATAATGGCAATAAGAAATGCCTGCAAAAATATAAACTCTTATGATTTAAGTGATTGCGAATTATATACTTCATGTTATCCTTGTCCAATGTGTTTATCTGCAATAATTTGGTCTAATATAAAAAAAGTATATTATGGAAATACTAAAGAAGATGCAACAAGCATTGGATTTAGAGATGATTATATATACAATTATATAAAAAAATTAACAGATAATATTGAAGATAATTCAATATTAATTTTAGAAAGTATGGATAGAGAAGAAACAATCAAGACATTTAATAAATTCCTTGAAAAAAATGATAAGATAATATATTAGAAATAAGTAAATAAAATAAACAGATAGCTTACAAGTTATAAAGATGATATATAATAATGTTAATTAATTGATTAAATAGAGGTGTATGAGAATAAAAAATAACCATGTATTTTAAATTTATGAATGAATTAAATAAGATTTTGGAATATATAGAAAAGGAAGAATAATTATAAAAATAAAAAATTTTATCTTTCAAATAGCAAAGAGTATTTGAAAATTTTAGTAAAAAATACCATATACAGTTTACATAAGCTTAAAAATATGATATAATAAAAAGGAATGTAAAAGGAGTTTATAGGTAAATCTTCCAAAAAAAACCTAAATATAGTATATTAAAGAAAGGTAATATTTATGGAAAAAAATATAATAAATAAGGAGAATAAAGATAAATTTCTATTTAAAATGATAATTTGTCTTGTTTTATTATTAATAATATTTTTATTACCAAAATATTCTAACAAATCTTTAGCAACAGAAGAAAATTCAGAATTTCACTATTTATCAGATATTTCATATGTAGAGGGAAAATCTCAAGTAGGATGGGATACTATTAAATATGATACAACATATTATGGAGACATCACTGTAAAAGTAGAAGGAGCAAATTATACTTTTAAAAAAGGAATTTGGGCACATGCTACTTCTAACGTAGTATATGACTTAACAAATTATTCAGAATATGACTATTTTACAGCATATCTTGGAATTAATACTTCATCTTCTAGAGGAGATGGTGTTAAATTTGATATTCAAACATCACAAGATGGAGTTAATTGGCAATCTAAATTAGAAGAGCCAATTGATAAGCAACCTTTAGAAGATGCAACATTTGTAAAAGTAAATATTAAAGGTGCAAAATTTTTAAAATTATATGCAGATGCTAAAAACGGAAATGCAAGTGATCACTCTATTTATGCAGATGCTAAATTAATTAAAGAAACATATAAAGAACCAGGAGAAGAATTAGTACCATCTATTGAGGAATTGGATACAGAAATTAAACAATTTGTAAATTCCAATGCAGATTTATCAACTAATAAAGAATATGAGTTAACACTTTTAAAAAGAGAACTTATTAATAGGGTAGGAAAATACGCATTAAAAAGGTTTTTAGGAGAAAGTGAAGAAAATAGATTAGTATATGAATGGCTAACAGGGGATGTAGATATTTTAAGATTATATGTTATGGGAGGAATACCAGATGGTGGAAACTATTATAATTCATTAGGTATTCTTACTAAACTTTATGAGGAATATTCTAGTGATTTTAAAAATACAGAGCTTTTAAACAATCCAACATATCCAAAAATGACTTATGGAGATTTATATAAAAAGATGGCAATGTCGATTGCTCTAACACATTCACAAAGAGTAGGATTATGGATGAATTCTAGTGTAGCGATCAATCAATCAGAACCACTTAGACGTTATGCAATATTTAAATACATTCATAAAAATGGTGGAATGGTAATAACAAGTAGTATGGATATGACACACATGTTTGAAGATTTACATGTTGAAGAAATGCGTTTAGTTTTAGCTAACAATATAGATGATGAAGAAATTTTATGGTTAAATAGATATGTACAAGATAATGTAGATGCAAATCCAAACAATGTATGGAGATATACAACACCTCACCCATATATATCTTATGTATGGCCAAATTATGCAAATCCAATATACTTTGATTCAGCAAATGAAAACTATTTTAATGAATTATTTGCAATAAAGAAAACAGATAATAATGTAGGTACAGAGTTAGTTAATAAAGAAACTGGAGGAACAACTGGTAAAGTAGGTATATTTGATTCGGAATTTGTTATACCTGGAGGAAAAAATATTCCAGAGTATAGGCTAAAAATAACAAAAGGTACAGAGGAAAATAAAGTATATAAAGTATGGATGAACTTTAGAAATAAATTTGGAACCGGTTGTGTTTGTGGAGGTATTTCAAAAAGTGGTGCCAATATTCGTGGAACTCATGGAATTCCGGCAATAGTTGTTGGTCAACCAGGTCATGCTGCACTTTTATTCTATAGTAAAGATGCAGAAGGAAGAGGATATTGGAGAATTGACAATGATGTATCAGGATGGACTGCAACTGGAAAAAGTGCAAGATTTCTTGGTTGGGGAAGTGGTAGTCATACTAAAGGTTATTCAACAGGTGTATATATGGAATTTGAACAGGCAGCAGTAAATGACCATGAAAATTTAATAAAAGCTGAAGAGCACGTAATGCTTGCAAAAGTATATAAAGGTGACTTAGAAAAACAAGAACAATTATATAGAAAAGCATTAGAAATTCAATCTATAAACTTTGATGCTTGGCTTGGATTGATCGAAGTATATAATGCAAACGAAGCTAAGACAGAAAATGATTTCTATAATTTAGCTGAAGAATTAGCAGAAAATTTAAAATATTACCCATTACCAATGCTTAATGCAACAGATTTAATAAAACCAAGATTAACAAGTACAGAAAATTTATATAAATTTACACTTTTACAAACAAGAATGTTAACAGAGGCAAGCATATTACCTAATAATACAGAAACTAGCTTTACTGTAATGCAACCAGGGGTTACAAGATTAGAGGCAAACTTTTTATTAGGAAAGATAGATAAAACAATTGCAACTTTTTCATTTGATGGAGCAGATGCAGGAAAAATAGTATTATCAAATCGTTTTGATAATACAGGAGTTCGCTTTGATTATAGCTTAGATGGAAAACAAACTTGGCATGAAGTTTCATTTAGTGCAGAGGAAGAGCACAAACTACAATTAACACAAAGACAAATAAATAGTATTACATCAGAAAATGATATATATGTTCATATTGTTGGTGTAAACTATGATGAAAAAAATTTATATAAAATAGATATAACAGAGCAATCACTTCCAAGTACTTTATATGCAAGTGATTTAGAAAATAGGGTGATAGGTGTTAATTTAAAAACGGAATGGCGTTATACAGAAAATGATAAATGGACATCATATGGTGTAGCATCTCCAGAATTAACAGGGAATAAAACTGTACAAGTAAGACAAAGTGCAACAGGAACAAAATTAACAAGTCCAGCATCAGAAATATATAGATTTACAGAAGACAATCAACCAAATACAAGAAAATACATCCCAGTATCTCATTTAAGCATACATGATGTTTCAACACAAGCTACTAACCAAAGTGGAGCTGCTACATTTGCAATAGATGGAAATTATAATACAAGATGGCATTCTGCATGGAATGGCTCAGATACAAATCGTTTTATTACAATTAAACTAGATAAACCAGTCCATTTATCAGCAGTAGAATTTGTTCCTGCTGGTGGAGGAAATGGAAGAATTGTTAAAGGCGAGGTATTAGGCAGTCTAACAGGAGAAGAAGGTACATGGGTTAGTTTAGCAAATAATAATGATAGTCCGTGGTCATGGCCAACTCAAGCTAATGATACTAATAGTGCAAAAACTTTAACTAAGAGTTTCGAAATTCCAGAAGAAAATAGGCAAGATAAAGTACAATTTGTTAAAATTATTGCACACCAGACAAATGGAAATTGGTTTACAGCAAGAGCATTTAATTTATATCAAGATTTAACAAAAGTTGATTCTCATCCAACAGCAGGTATAGCATATAGTGTTACAGAACCAACAAATGGAATAGTAGTAGCAAGACTTATAAATCCAAGTACAGAAATAACAATTACAAACAATGAAGGAAAAGATACATATATATTTACAGAAAATGGAGATTTTACATTTGAATTTGAAGATAAGAATGGAAACAAAGGAACTGCCATAGCTAAAGTGACATGGATTGATAAAGATGGACCAACAGCTGATATAAATTATGGATTAGATGATGATAAAAAATTACGTATATTATTAGATAACATTAGTGAGAATGTATATTTATTAGATGAAAGTAATAATAAAATAAACTACATTGAAGTTAATGAAAATAAAAAGATAACAAACATTACATATTTGGATAATGAAGGTAATGCATATAAAATACTTGACAAAGATGAAAAAGGAAATACTAAAAAAATCACATATAAAAATACAACAGGCAAAGTACCAAATGTTGCAACATATATAACTACATTAGAAAATGGAATAGTTACAGCAGAAGAATATTTTGATATTGAAGGAAATTCTATAACAATAGAAGATAACGAAAAAGATGCTTTAAGAGAATTACAGCAAACTACAAGATCAAATCCATTAGAATATGCATTAGATGCAAGTGGTGAATATGAATTTAAACTTCTTGATAAAGCAGAAAATTTATTATATAAGAGTATAAAAGTTGATTATATTGATAATGACACTAAAATTTTAGCAAGTGATATTACATATAATATTACAAAACTAACAAATACAAATGTTGAAGCTACACTTAACCCATATATAATTGATATTAATGGGAATAAAGAGGTAAATGTTATAACTACAAATGAAGGAGGAACTACACATACATTTACAGAAAATGGACAATTTACATTTAAATATAAAGATATATCAGATGAAAATAATTTAGAAGTAAAAGAGCATAAAGCTAGTGTAGATTGGATTGATAAAAATAGTCCAACAGCGGACATTAGTTATAGCTCAAAAGAGGCAACAGACAAAGTTATTGTAACTTTAGTAAACGAAAGTGAGCCAATTACAATTATAAATAATGGTGGATCAAGAGAATATACATTTACCCAAAATGGAGAATTCACATTTGAATTCATAGACAAAGCAGGAAATAAAGGAAGTAAAAAGGCAACAGTTAACTGGATTACAACACCAAACAAACCAGATAATCCAGATATACCAGATAACCCAGATGACCCAGATGTACCAGATAAACCAGATGACCCAAATGTACCAGATAAACCAGATGACCCAAATGAATATAAATTAGGAGATATAAATAAAGATGGAAAAATAACAGCAACAGACCTTCTATTAGTAAAAAGACATTTGGTAGCAGATAAAAAACAAGAATGGATTCTAACAGAAGATAAATTTAAGTTAGGAGACATCAATAAAGATGGAAAAATAACAGCAACAGATTTAATATTAATAAAAAGATTAGTATTAAAGCAAATGGAAAAACAGTAATAATTTATATAAAGGAGAGATGAAATGAAAAATAATATAAAAAGTAAAAAAATAATTGGTATGATGTTAATAACATTATTATTACTATTTACCACAAAAGTGTATGCAGCAAATGACAGTTTTTCTACTACTTTAAAAGCAAGCAATACACAAATAAAAAGAGGAAGTAATATTACAATTACAATAGGATTGAAAAATATTGCAATTAAAAGTGGAGAAAAGGGAATAGGAGGTTATACTGCTAAAGTAAAATTTGATCATTCTGTTTTAGAATATGTATCAACAAATGGTACAAATAAATGGGAAGCGCCATTTTATCAAAATGGATTAATTACAGGAAATACAAAAGATGGTAAGGTTATAAATAAAACACAAAGTATTGGAACAGTTACTTTTAAAGTAAAAAAAGATGCAAAATTAGGAGAAACTGCTATTGAATTAACTAACTTTTCTGGCTCAACAGCAGTAACTGATGTATCTACAGCTAATAAATCTGTTAAAATAACAATATTAGATAATGATAGTAATAGTGTTGGAACTAATAATAAAAATGAAAATAATAATAGTGATAATGATAAAAACAATAATAATAATGGTTCGAATAGTAAAAATAACAACTCTAGCACAAATAATAAATCAACACGTAAATCTAATTCGCCTAAAGTAACTGATACTACTGTAAGAAAAGGTGTGTTACCAAAAGCTGGAATAACGAGGACAGAATGTTTTATTTGTGTACTAATAGTTAGTGGAGCAATTATTTTATCTTTTACAATTAGTCATTTTATAACTAAAAATAAAAAGTAGTTTGTAATAATAAGAGATTTTATGATTTGAATTTAAATTTTATAAATAATATGATAAATAATTCATGTCAAATATTAAAGCTACGCAGAATATTAATATTTTGCGTAGCTTTTTACATTATGAAATAAAAGCTAAAACAATATTATTAACGTTGTTCTTTAATATCATCAATATTTTCTTTATTGGTATCTAAATTATTATCTGAAAAGTCTTTTGATAATTCATCATGAGAATCTTGTATGTGTTTAACAACTTCATTAGATAGATTGTTTTGTAGTTGTAATTTACAAAGAACATCGAGATTTTCTTCAAAAGCATATTTATCATATAAGTCTGGATGAAAAGTTTTTAAAGAACGTGAGCATTCTAATAATTGTAATAATTCTTGAGGATTATTATAAGCAGGTTTTTCTCCATTTCTTTGTTGCTGTTTTAAATATAAACCTAAACCAGCTATTTTTCTTAATGCATGATGAGAGTTTTCGTCATTAACTACTGATTTACCACTTTGAGAGGCTTCATAACTATCTTGGCAAATAGCATATACAAAATTTGAAGAAGAAATATTACATCTTTCAAAATCTTGTGAACGCATTTCCCACATTTTTGCAAGTGATGCTTTATCAATGTCTTTACCTTCATGAGAATATTTTGCACCGAACAAAAATAGATTTACCATTTCATATGCATTAGGGTCTTTTGCCCAATCAAATTTATCTCTATTTTCTTCTATCCAATTTGCTGTATTTGCACATGTAGTATTAAATGTAGAAGATGGAATATTATCTTGAAAACTATAACTATAATCCATAATTAACCGCCTTAAATAAAAATATACTTCTATTTTTTTCAAATACCACAAAAAGATACTGGGAATTTTTTCATATATTATGAAAGGAAAAAGTATAAAAAATAATTTCTATATATTATTTTTAGTTGATTTGAGTATAGGCGTGAATTGTAACTAAAAGTCTAAATATTAAATAAAAATTTGTCGAAAAAAATTGAATTAAAAGGAATGATTATGATATAATTAAGCAACTAGATAAATATATATTTAAAAGGAGGTTTATATGGAAAAAAATTGTGGTGATTTAAGGGTAAAAAAGGAGACATTAGAAATTTTAAAAAAATACCCAAAAGAAAAGGATCATTTAATAGGAATATTAAATGATGTGCAAGAAAAGTATGGATATATTCCAAAGTCTGCACAGTTAGAAATATCAGAATATTTAAGTATTCCGATGGCAGAGATATATGGAGTAATAACTTTTTATTCAAGATTTACTTTAGAGCCAAAAGGTAAATATAATATATCAATTTGTTTGGGAACAGCATGTTTTGTAAAAGGTTCACAAAATTTACTAGATAGAGCAAAAGAAAGATTAAATATAGAGGCTGGTCAAGTTACACCAGATGGAAAATTTTCAATTGACGATGTAAGATGTGTTGGAGCATGTGGTTTAGCACCTGTATTTATGGTAAATGATGAGGTATATGGTAATGCTACAGTAAAACAATTAGATGAAGTAATTGATAAATATATGAATGAATAAAGGAGGAAATCCATGAAAACTATTGAAGAATTAGAGAAAATTAGATTAGAAAAAAGGAAAGAACTTGAATTAAGAGTTAATACAAATACTGATACAAGAGAAAAACATATATTAGTATGTAGAGGAACAGGATGTACTTCTTCAAAGTCACCTGAAATAATGGAAAATTTTAAAAAGATTTTAAAAGAAAAGGGAATAGAAAATGTCAGAGTAATTCAAACAGGATGTTTTGGGTTATGTGCAAAGGGTCCAATAGTAATAATAAGGCCAGAGGAAACTTTTTATGCACATGTTAAACCAGAAGATTGTGAAGAAATAATACAGTCTCATATATGTGAAGGAAAAAGAGTAGAAAGATTACTATGTAAAGATATTGACGGAAATATTGTTGATAAATTAGATGATTTGACATTTTACAAAAAACAAAAAAGAATTGCATTAAAAAATTGTGGTGTTATAGATCCAGAAGTAATTGATGAATACATAGCATTTGATGGATATAAAGCATTAGAAAAAGTTTTAACAAAAATGACTTCAGATACAGTAATTGAAGAAATAATAAATTCAGGATTAAGAGGACGTGGTGGAGCAGGATTTCCAACAGGAAACAAGTGGAAATTTGCTAAAGCAGAAGAAAGTAAGCAAAAATACATAGTTTGTAATGCAGATGAAGGTGACCCTGGTGCTTTTATGGATAGAAGTATATTAGAAGGTGATCCTCATTGTGTGCTAGAAGCCATGGCTATTGCAGGAT
>CAOPQH010000012.1:13733-20024 GCA_948505485.1 uncultured Clostridia bacterium | reverse complement strand
TATAAATATAGAAGTTTTATTGCTCGATATTTTATCAATTGATTTTTGTATTAATTCTTCAGTTTGCGTATCTATATTTGCAGTTGCTTCATCTAAAATAAATATACTTGGATTATGTGCAAAAATCCTAGCAAAAGCAAGTAATTGTTTTTGACCTGCTGAATAATTATTTCCTCTTTCTTCTGCAATTTGTTCTATTCCTTCTGGTAAAGAGTTTATAAAATCTTGAGATGAAGCTAATTCTAATGCATCTTCTACATCTTCATCAGATAAATTTTCATTTAATTTTATATTATCTTTTATGCTTCTAGCAAATATAAATGGGTCTTGCAGTATAATTCCTATATTTTTTCTAAGAGATCTTATATTAATATCTTTAATATTGATGCCATCTAACAATATTTCTCCTTTTTGTATTTCATAAAATCTATTAATTAAATTTGTAATTGTAGTTTTCCCACTTCCTGTTTTTCCAACTAAAGCTATACTCTCTCCAGGCTCTATTATAAAGCTTACATCTCTCAAAATCCAATGTTCTTTTTCATATGCAAACCATACATTTTTAAATTCTATTTTTCCTTTTACATTTTCTAAAATTTTTCCTGATTCTAAATCTTCTAAACAGTCTTTTTCTTCAAGTATTTCGAATATTTTATCTATAGAAACTGTTGATTCTTGTAGTGTTTCAAAATTATCGATTAATCTATTTATAGGATCAAATAATCTTTGAATATATGTTATAAACATATATATAACACCAACATGTAAATCAATTCCAAACCATTTGTTTACACAAGCCCATGCAACAAGTGCAATTCCCAAGTTTTGTAAAATAAGCATAATAGCTGGTAAAAATCCTTCTATAATTCCTAATGGTATTCTTGATTTCCAAAATTTATATGTCCAATCTTCACATTCTTTTTGTTTTTCGTATTGCCTATTAAATACTTTTATTAATTTAACTCCATATATTGATTCTGCTAAAAATGTGTTTAATTTTGTTTTCACAGATTTAGAATATTCTTGTTTTTTATTTAATAATTTTGTAAGGCTTGTTGATGATATTATAATAAGTGGAATTATTATAAAACTTATTAATGCAAGTTTTATATCTAATACCATCATCATTATTAAAATTGTTATAATCATTATAAAATCTTTTAATAATGTTGTTATAACATCTTTAAATAATGTAGAAATATCTTCAACATCATTTGTTATTCTTACAAATAGTTTCCCAGCAGGAGTTTTATCGTGAAATGGTATATTGGCATGTTGAATATATTTATATAATCTATTTCTTAAATTATATATAACATTTTCTCCTAACATACTTGTTGAAGTTTTTACAATAAAATCTAATATATTTCCTATTATAACTAAAGATATATAAAAAGCACCTATCATACCAATAGTTATTATGCCTTTTTGGTATAAACCTAAACTCAAATAATTATCTATTGATATTTTTATTAAATATGGTTTTGTTATTTCGATTATACTTATTATAATTGCTAAGATAGATATTATTGCAATAGACTTCATTTCTGGTTTTATTAATTTCCACATTCTATTTAGAGTTTTATTTTGTCTCATATGTATCTCCTTTTTAGATATATCAATTTAAAAAGTTTTCTTCTTTTTTTGTAGATTGTTGTTTGTAATAATTATAATATTCCCCTCGTTTATTTAGCAATTCTTCATGTGTTCCATTTTCTATAATTTCTCCATTATCTAATACTATAATGTTGTCACTATGTTTTACATCAGATATTCTATTAGAAATTATAATGCAAGTTTTTCCTTCAGTTAAACTTTTAATATTTTTTAGTAAACGTTGTTCTGTTCTGTTGTCAAGAGCAGAAAAAGTATCATCTAATATTACAATATTACTTTGTTTTAGAAATGCTCTTGATATAACAATTCTTTGCTTTTGACCACCAGATAAATCTGTTCCTCTTTCTCCTATAACTGTATGAATTCCATCAGTCATATTTGATATTTCTTCATATATTATTGCTTTTTTCGTACTATCTTCAATTTCATCATCTTCATATTCATCTCTAAATAAATTTATATTGTTTTTTAAAGTTGATGAAAATAAAAAGTTATCTTGCGTTATATAACATATATTATTTCTTATTACTTCTAGTGGAATGTCATTTATATCTTTATCATCTATAAATATTTTTTCTCTTTCTACATTATATAGTCTTGTAAGTAAATTCATAAGTGTAGTTTTACCGCTACCAATTGTACCTATTATTCCTAATGTTTGCCCTTTTTCAATTTTTAAATTTATATCTTTCAAAGCTGGCTCTAAATATCCTGAATAGTTAAAAGTTAAATTGTTTATTTCTATTTTTCCATCTAACTTTTCTTTTACTTTTTTACTTTTAACTGATATTTTTTCTCTTTCTAATTCAAATACTTTTTCTAGTCTTCCGTATGATATTTGTGCTCTTTTAAATCTAGCTATCAATGGCGGAACCCATGATACAGGTCCTTCAAATAATCCTATATATCCATTAAATGCAACAAATTCTCCTATTGTTATTTGACCTTCTAAAACTAATTTTGAACCATATAAAAGTGATATCCCATAACATAGTCCAAAACATATACTTAAACATGTTGATAATAAGTTTGAATATACATCAACTTCATTATTGTTGCTTCTTAATTTTCTGTTTTTTCTAATAAATTCTTTTAATTGTTCTCCTTCACATGAATAGGCTTTTGTTGTTCTTATACTATCAGTACTTTCTTGTACATATTCAGAAAGTAAAGTAAATTGATCTTGTGATTTTTTAAAGCTTTTTTCTACATATGCTTTTAATTTTACTATAATATATGATGTTACTAAAATTGGACATAATGTTACTAGAGTTAATTTTAAATTTACACCTTGAATCATAGTTCCTGTTACAATAATAAATGTAGTTAAAACTCTAGTGCCATGTGATAAAATCCTATATACTGCCGATCTTATTTCATTTGTATCTTTTACGAAATATGACATTATTTCCCCATTTTTTATTTTTTGGAGTTTTGCTGTTTTTATTTTTTGAAATCTTTCAAACAACTTATCTTTTATATCTTTTTCGAATCCTCTAGCAATATATCCTTCATAATATTTCCAAGTAACTCTTACAAACAACAAAAATACGCATATTCCTACTAAGTAATATGTGTTTAATAAAATATATTGTTTATTATTTGGAATGTCATATAATAGATCTACAATATTTCCAATTATTTTGGCTGGCCATGTTAGTAAATATATATTTAAAGTAATCAACGCTACTTGTAATAATATTTTCCATTTATATGATTTTAAAGACTCAATTATAACTTTTTTCATTTTTTCTCTCTTCTTATGTACTAAATATATTTGATATTATATCAAAAGAATATTTATAATGCAACAAAAAAAGTGGCATATTACCACTTTTTTTCTTCTTTTTCTATATTATTGTATAAAAAATCCGAATTAAATCCTATGTTTTGTTCATTATTAGTTAGTTGTTGGTTTTGCATTTTATGTTCTAAGTTCATTAATTCAATATCATCTCTAAAATTAAAATCATCAAAAATCTCTTTTTTCATTTCTATCTTCTCCTTGTAAATATTATATTAATATTATATCATTTATTGTTTTATTTATCAATATTTTTTTATTTTTTAAGTTTCTTTACATTTACACTTTTCATCTATAGCATCTTTTTTACAATCTTTTAATTTGTTTACGCAGTTTTCATCTGGATTTTTAAAACTTAAATACCAACTTATGCCATTATTATTTTCTTGAATATATTTTTGCCTTTCCTCTAGCTCACAATATGTTTTAGGTGGAGATACAATAACTGGTTGACCTGGCATCCAATTTGCAGGTGTAGATCCTTTGCTACAATCTGCCATTTGTAATGCTTGCACTGTTCTTATTATTTCTGGAATAAATCTTCCTACATTTAATGGATATATTAATATAGTTCTTATTATTCCTTTATCATCTATTATAAAAACATTTCTGACTGTTTCAGTATTACTTACATCACTTGATATCATCCCATATTTTCTTGCTATTTCTCCATTTCTGTCCGCTATTATTGGAAATGGTATTTTTATTCCTGTTTTACAATAAATATCATACATCCATGCTAAATGTGAGCTATTACTATCAACACTTAAGCCTAATAAGCTCGTATTTAATTGTTCAAAATATGTATATGCTCTTGCTAAAGCTATCATTTCTGTAGTGCACACTGGGGTAAAATCTCCAGGATGTGAAAATAATACTAACCATTTTCCTTTATAATCATTTAAACATACTTTTCCACAAGTAGTTATTGCTTCAAAATCTGGCGCCTTTTGCCCTATTTTTACATTTCCGTTCATCATCAATTCATAATCCATAAAAAATAAACTCCCTTCATATTTTTTGTATAATATGAAAGAAGTTCTATTTTTGTGACTTTTACATTACATATAATAAAATACACAAGAAATGTAATAAACTTGCAAAGAATATACACAAATGAAAAATTGAATGAATATATTTATGTTTTTTTCCTAATGCATATAAAATTGCTCCTATTGTATATATTATTCCCCCTAATAATAATAATACAAATCCTTTGTTTCCTAACAATTGTGGTAAAATATTAACTTTACAAATAATACACCATCCCATTACTAAATAGCATACCATCGAAAATATTTTGTATTTTTTTAAATCTATTGAGTTAAGTACAATACCTAATATAGCTACTCCCCATATAATTCCAAATATGCTCCAACCTAATGCACTATTATATTGTCTTAAAGTACATAATGCAAAAGGTGTATATGCTCCTGCTATTAGTAAAAATATTGAGCAATGATCTAACACTTGAAAAACTTTTTTAGCTTTTACTTTAGGATTTAGACCATGATATATACTAGACATTGTATATAAAATTGTCATTGTGACTCCAAATATAGCCCCACTTACTATTCCATATACATTTTCTCTCATTGTAGCAAATACTACACATAAAACTGTTGTTATTATACCTAAAACTGTTCCTATAATATGAGAAGTCATATTAAAAATTTCTTCTCCTTTAGTATAGTTTGGTAATATTCTATCTCTTAATCTTGTTCTTTCCATAAACTTTCTCCTCGCATAATATATTTACAATCAATTTTATAAGTCAGTTTTACATTAAATAAATGATTGTAAAAGAAAATTTAATGTAAAGTATAAAGGATTTCTTTATTTATCTAGCCTAGCATAATTTATCTTCATTGTCAATATTTAAAATAAAAGCTTTATCTATATAAAAGTGCATTTCAATATCACATTTTTTTGATACTGAAATGCACTTTTCTTTACTTTTTTTATATTAAATTTTTATCTTTCTTCACCATCTTCTAATCCAATCATTGTTAAAATTATTTTATTAGCTTTATTTGATTGATCTTTTTGATTTCTTTGATCGTTTGCAAATTTTGCAAACTGTTTTTTATCCTTTTTATCTTCAAATTTTTCTTTTGACACTTTTAAACTTTCCTTAAAATCCTTTTTATTTTCTTCTTTTCCATATAAATTGTCATTATATTCATATGCAAATTCTATATCTTGTTCTGAAGGTAAATATAAAGCTTGTTTTCTAGTAAAAAATGATATTAGTTTTTCTTTTTTTCCTACTTTATATTCTCCATTTTTCGTTGCAATTCCTCTCTTTTCTGCAGCATCTGCATATGAAAGAATATCAAATTTTTCTTGATTGTTTAATTCACCTTTTGTTCTAAATAATCTTTTAAAAATACTTACCTTTGATAAAGAATCAACATCATATTCTATTGATATATCATTGTCTGGATCTGGTTGCATTGTTTGATCCAAATATTGTTTTGCAATACTTTTTTTATCTGCATCAGATAAAGTTTTTGGTGCTTTATCTATAGCATTTAATATTGATATATCAAATTCTTTTTTCTTTAACATTTCTAATACAAAAAGTTGATCATTTTTACTTTCTATATACTTTTGTATTAATGTAGCTTTTTCTTCTATTGATAAATTTAATCCTTGTTTTATATATTTTGGTTTTATATCAAATATTTCAATTGCTAAATTATCATTTATTTGAATTGAAGGATTTTTTCCCATTACAATTTTTACACGTGCATTTTTTTGGTTGAAATCTATACGACCATTCTCTTCATTTGGTGGAGGCGGATCGTTTTCTTCTCCTCCTTGTGGTGGTGGTGGATCGTTTTCGCCTCCTCCTTGTGGTGGTGGTG